>JAGRMP010000047.1:2408-5476 GCA_020441225.1 Maritimibacter sp.
GCGCGGACCTTGGGCGCGCCCGACACCGTGCCCGCGGGCAGCCCCGCGAGCAGGGCCGACAGCGCGTCCTGGTCCTCGGCCAGCTCGCCCACCACGTTGGAGACGATATGCATCACGTGGCTGTAGCGCTCGATGATGAATTCCTCCGTCGGGTGCACGGTGCCGATCTTGGACACCCGGCCGGTGTCGTTGCGGCCGAGGTCGAGCAGCATCAGGTGCTCCGCCAGTTCCTTCTGGTCGGCGAGCAGATCCGCTTCCAGCGCCTTGTCCTCCTCGGGCGTCGCGCCGCGGGGGCGGGTGCCGGCGATGGGGCGGATGGTGACTTCGCGGCCAAAGACCCGCACCAGGATCTCGGGGGACGCGCCGATCACCTGGAAACCGCCGAAGTTGAAATAGAACATGAAGGGCGAGGGGTTGGTGCGCCGCAGGCTCCGGTAGAGCGCGAAGGGGGGCAGGGGGAAATCCTGCGTCCAGCGCTGCGAGGGCACGACCTGGAAGATGTCGCCCGCGGTGATGTAGTCCTTGGCCTTCTCGACCGCCGCGAGGTAGTCGGCCTTGGCGAAGTTCGACACCGGTTCGCCGACGGCGGTCCCGGGGTCGCCCAGGTCGCGCGGCGCCTGCGGCTGGCGTTCGAGATCGCGCAGCGCATCCATCACCCGCTCGGCGGCCTGGGCATAGGCGGCGCGCGCGGTCAGCCCCGAGCCCTGGAACACCGGCGAGACCAGGATCACCTCGCCCTTCACCCCGTCGAGCACCGCGACCACCGAGGGGCGCAGCATCACCGCGTCGGGCAGGCCGAGCGGGTCGGGGTTGACGTTGGGCAGATGCTCGACCAGCCGGATCATGTCGTAGCCGAGATAGCCGAACAGCCCGGCCGAGGCGGCGGGCAGATCCTCGGGCAGATCGATCGCGCTTTCCGCCAGTACGCCGCGGAGCGCGGTGAGCGGGTCGGTGTCGATCTCTTCCCAGGCGTCGGGGTCGAACTTGGCCTGGCGGTTGACCCGCGAGCTCGTGCCCCGGCATTCCCAGATCAGATCGGGCTTCATGCCGATGATCGAATAGCGCCCGCGCACCTCGCCGCCGGTCACGCTTTCCAGCACGAAACTGTCCTTGCGGGCGTCTGCGAGCTTCAGCATCAGCGACACCGGCGTGTCGAGATCGGCGGCGAGCCGGGTGTAGACCACCAGGTTGCGGCCCGCTTCCCAGCCTTTCTCGAAGGCGTCGTATCCCGGGGTCAGCGACATGGGGGCCTCACTGGAACTGTGCGTTGACGGCGTTGATCATGGCCTGGTCGAGCGTGATCCCGGCCTGGGTTTCGAGCGCCGATGCAAAGGCGTCCTGCAGGTCCTGGGCGGCCGCCGTTGCGGTCTGGTCGGCAAACCGCGCCTTGACGGTCACCGCCTCTTCGCCGTCCTGGTCGGCGGGCGTCACCGCGTCGAGGCGCAACAGGATCGCGCCGTCCGCTGTGTCGACCACGGTCCAGGCGCCGGGGGCGAGGCCAAAAGCGGTCTCGGTGAGCGCCGGCGGCGCGCCCGCCACCTGGTCTTCACGGAACAGGCCGGTCTCGGCTGCGAGGTCGAGGCCGAGCGCCTCGGGCGTTTCGCCACCGGTCAGCGCATCGGCCATCTCGGCGGCGCGGGCCTGGATCCGCGTGGCGGTCTCGGCCGCCTGCCAGGCGGCAATCGCCGCGTCGCGCACGTCGTCGAGCGGCTGCAGGGTCGGGGGCACGATCGCCTCGAGGCGCAGCGCGAACAGCCCGCCGTCCGACAGGAACGCGACCTCCGGGTAATCGTCCTCGGTCACCTCGGTCGCGGCCTTGGCGAATTCGTCATAGGCGGCGATGCCTTCGAAGCTGGTGCCGGTCCAGTCGAGCGTGTCGACGGTGAGCCCGTATTCGGTGCCGATGTCCTCGATGGTTGCGCCGCCTGCCAGGGCGTCGTCGATATCGGCGGAGAGGGCTTCGAGGTCGCGCCGGGCCACGTCGAGCGCCAGCGTGTCGCGCAGGGTGTCGCGGGCGTCGTCGAAGCTGGTCTCGCGCGCCGACAGCACCGCGTTCACACGAAAGATCGCCGGGCCGAGGTTGCTCTGGGCGACACCGGTGGTGCCGGGGCCGTCGAGGGCGAAGACGGCGGCGCCCGCCGCCCCCAGCTCATCCTCGGTCACGTCGCCAAGATCGATGTCGGCGAGGTCCAGCCCGCGTTCGGCGACGAGATCCTCGAAGCCTGCGGACCCATCGGCGAGCCGCGCCGCGGCCGCCTCGGCAGTGGCGGTGTCGGGGTAGACCAGCCGTTCCACCAGCCGCCGTTCGGGCTGGTTGAACTCGGCCGAGCGCTCTTCGTAGGCCTTGCGCAGGTCGTCCTCGCTGACCTCGACCTGGTCGAGAATGTCTTCGGGCTTGAGCCAGCCATAGGTGATCTTGCGCGTCTCGGGCAGGGTGAACCGGTCCGGGTTGGCCTCGTAATACGCGCTGAGCTGCGCCTCTTCCGGTGCGCCCACCGGCGCGGTGAGCACCTCGGGCCCAAGCGCGGCCCAGCTCAGATCGCGGGTCTCGCGCGCCCAGCCGTAAAGCCGGTCGACATAGGCGGGCTGCACCGCCACGCCGTTTGTCACCGCGGTCTGCAGGATCGTGCGGGCGACCTCCGAGCGCAGCGATTCCTCGAATTCGCTGGCGGTGAGACCGGATTGTTGCAGGACGAAATCGTAGGTGGTGCGGTCGAAGGCGCCGTTGACCCCGGAAAAGGCGGGGATGTCGCGGATCCGCGCGGCCAGTTCTTCGTCGCCGACCGAGAGCCCGAGCCGGGCGGTCTCGTTCTCCAGCGCCACCTGCGCGAGCACGATCCTGAGCGCCTCCTGGTCGACGCCGAAGGCCTGGGCCTGGGCAAACGGCAGCCGCTGGCCGAACTGCTGCTCGATCGCATCGAGCTGGGCGTTCACTTCGCGGAAATACCGGTTGGCGGTGATGGAGGTGTCGCCCACCTTGCCGATCGACTGGCCGCCGCCGCCGAAGTTGAACGAGCCGAAGCCGATGAGGCCGACGAGCACCAGGGCCATGATGACCCAAACGGCGC
>JAGRMP010000048.1:0-12135 GCA_020441225.1 Maritimibacter sp.
GCGCCCAGGCGAGCTTGGCCCCGGCATTGAGCCGCGTGCCGGTTTCATCCGGATCGCCCGGGGTGACCTGGTCGAGATACTGCCCGCCGAGGGTCACGGTCCATTGCTCGTCGAGCGCATAGGCCACGCGCCCGCCGAGCTCGGTCCTGGTCTCGCCCGCATCGGTCTCGAACCGCTCGGCCTCGGCGCCGAGCGTCACGCGCTCGCTCGCCTCGACCTCGATCTCGCCGCCGAAGACGTATTGATCGGCGGTGATGTCCTCAGCCACCGACCAGAAGCCCGCCTCCTTGCGTTCGGCATAGAACGAGACATGGCCCGGCGCGCCGACCCCGAGATCCTCGAAATCCACATAACTGTCGAACCCGGCGGCCAGCGCCGGGCCGTTGTCGGCCCCGCCGGTCGAAACGATCGTGAGACCGCCGTCGGTCGAGGTCGAACGGGTGAACCCGGGACCCGAGGAGCGCACCACCTCGACCTCGGCATAGCTCTGGCGGCCGAACTCGAACCGCGCATCCGCCCCGGCGACGGTCTGGGTGCCGGTATCGGTCTGTTCGCGCATCGCCGTAGCGCCGATGCGCACATGGTCGCCCACCCAGGCCACCGCACGCCCGCCCAGCACCACGCTGTCGACGTTCACATCGGTCGGCGTGTATTCGTACTGGACGAGCAGGCTCTGGTCGTAGCTCCCGGTACGGTCGCCGACCGCGCCGCTCTCGCCGGTATACCACGACAGGGGTTTCGACAGCGTGAGGACGCCCTGCAGGTGATCGACCGCGTAATCGGTGCCCTCGGCGAGCTGGATCGTCTGCACGATGCGCCCGGTGTCGGGATCGGTGATCTGGATCTGGGCGCTGGTCGAACCGCCGGTGATGTCCTGGCGGGTGAGGAAATAGACCGAGCCCCCGGTGCCGCGCAGCACGTCGCGCTGCGGCAGGGTATCGGGTTGGGCGGCGTAGAGCGTCGCTTCGAGCCGCGGGTCGCCGTTGGCCGTGACGCCCGCCGACCGATACCTCAGCTCCGCCCCGTAGAGATCGCGCGAGGCGCTGACCAGCCCGGGGCTGGCGATCCCGGTCTTGAAGTCGCCCCAGGTGAACCGGGTGGTGTCGCTCTCGGCGCGGAAATAGAACGCGCCCGCCGTCGGGGTGTCGTCGTACCAGCTCGAGCTGTCGCCATAGGTCGGGTAGACCTCGTCCGAGGCGCGCAGCCGGTCGAGCACCCGGCGCGGATCCTTGTCGTTGAGCCGCTGGAAGGTTTCGGCGAGCGGCCCTTCCTGGGTGTCGGCACCCGCGGTGATCTGCCAGCCGCTCTCGGTTTCGCCCTTGGCGTAGAAGGCCGCGCGGCCGTCGACATAGCCCGCGTCCTCGACCCCGCTGGTCCCGCCGAAATCGTAGCCCGCGGTGATGTCGACGATCCCGGTCGAGAACCACTCCGATTTCGGGATCCTCACGTCGCGCAGGATCGGGTGCCCGCCGGTATCGACGCTGACCACGTGATCGCCCGCGGGCAGGATCCGGCTGACGACGAACTTGCCCGCGGCGTCCACGGGCACCTGCTCGCCCATCACCCGGACCGTGCCGCCGGGGCGGCCGGATCCGGCGACGGTGACCGTGCCGCCGCGCACCGGGATGCGGCGCAGGCTCATGCGGCTCTGGCCCTCGCCCGCGGCGACGAGCGGCCCGCCGACGGTTTCGTGGCTGGCGAAGCGCTGGGCGGTGCGGCTCAGGCTCAGCGGCAGGGTCTCGTCGTAACGCCCGGCCGCGTCGTAGACCCGCAGCGCATAGGCGTATTCCCCGGACCCCTCCGTGGGCATCACCCAGGCGCCGGTCCCGTTCGGCGCGGTCGGGATCGTCGCCACCACCGGGCGGCCCGGTTCGGAGAGATCGAGAATGCGGATCTCGGCGCGGTCGATATAGGCCGGGTAGTTGGCCGAGGCGCGGAAGGTGATCGTCTCGCCCGCGGGATAGGAGGCGCGCAGGTCCTGCGTCGCGACGTTGAGCAGACGGCGCCCGCCGAGCCCGTCGAACCGCACATCCACGTCGGCGCGCGCAAGCGCGATATCGGCGCTGCGTTCAGGGTTGAACGGCGGCGTTGCGCCCGCGAAGGGCGCGTTGTCGATCGAGATCGAAAACCCGGTCGCATCGAAGCTCGCGCCCGGCGCACCGGCGGCGCGTTCGGTGTTGGCGCCGACCGGCAGGGTCACGCTGGTGCCGGCATTGGCCTCGCGGCAGAGCGGGTCGGCAACCCGGTCGCAGGTCACGGTCTGGGCCGCCGCGGCCAGGGGCACCGCCAGGAGCGCCAGCCCGGCGAGCGCCGTGGTGTGCCTGAGGCGGCGGTGCCGCTCGGAAAGGTCGCGGGCCGGGGAAACAGTCAACATCTTACGCTCCATCATTGCACGGCCCTCACGATCGTGGTCTCGATCCTGAGCTGCGTTTGCCCGGCCTTGCGCCATTCTTCGCGGACGCGTTTTTCCACCAGACCCATCAGCACCCGACCTTGCGCGACCTCGTCCGCATCGGCGCCTGCGGCCACATGCCAGGCGAGGCGGATGATCACCGCTTCGCCCGAAATCTCCGAGACCATCCGGCGGATGCCGAGATCGAGCGCCGGCCTCAGCGCCGGCGCCCCGCTCGCGCCGGTCACGAAGGCAGCGCGGCCGAGGTCGATGCGCACCACCTTGCCGATGCTGGCGCCGAAGTTGATTTCCGCCATCACGCCCGGGGTCAGCCGCACCACGCGCGGGTTCTCGGTGGTGGGGCGGAACCCGGTCGGCAGGGTCCGTTCGTCGAGCTTGAGGATGAAGTTCGAGCCCCGGTCCGCCGGCAGCGCCGCGCAGGGCACCGAATAGAGCCCGTTCTCGTCGGTGGTGATCACCGTACCGTCCACGGCCACGAGGCGCACCCCGGGGATACCGCGCTCGACGCTGGGCTCGGACGCGAGCGCTTGGCTCAGCTTGTCGCCCTTGCCGCCGCCGTAATAGGTCTGGTCGGTGATCCCGCCGTCACGGAACGCGGTCGGATCGTCCTGGTAGCCGTTGCCGTTGTGGTCCTCGAACACCCGTCCGATCACGTCGGAGCAGTCGAAGATCGCCTCGGGCAGGATCCGCACATCGGCCGTCGCCGGGCCGACCAGGACATCGCCGGTGCCGGGATCGTAGACCGAGACGGTGTTGGTGTGCACGCCCGCCCGCGCCCCGTTCAGCACCCGCGCATCGATCGTGGCGGTGACCGTGCTGTTGGCCGGCAGCGTGACGCCTTCCCAGGTGATCCGCAGCCCCTCGACATCGACGGCGACCGAAATCCCGTCGAGTGTCGCGCTGTCGGGATCGACCAGGAAATGCCCGGGCAGGGTATCGACGATATCGACCGGGGCGACCACGAAGGCGTTGTCGTTGGTCACGGTGATCGTATAGGGCACCGTCTGGCCGCGTTCGACGATGTCCCTGGGGGTCGTCTTGGTCAGCGTCAGACCGTTCGAGGTGATGACCGCCTGGAACCGGTAGATCGTCGGGTCGTCCTCGGTGTTGCCGTCGCTGTCGATGCCGTTGTCGGACACGTCGCTGATCGGCTCGGGCGTACCGGGCACGCCGGGGCCGTAGACCGGCATCGCCTCGGCGAGCACCGAGTTCTCGACGCCGCCCGAGTTGATCGCCTGGTTATCGACCGTAAAGGAGGCCGAATAGGTGGCGACCTCGCCCATTTCCAGCGCACCTTCCGGCGAGCCCTGGTCGGCGCTGACGAAGTCGGGCCCCGCGGTGAGCGTGAGCGCTGCGCCGTTGAGGTCGAGCAGCGTGTCGGTCAGCACCACGTCTTCGAGCGGCGTGTTGCCGGTGTTCTGGACCGTGATCTCGTAGTCGATCCGGTCGCCAACCCCTTCGTAGCCGTCGCCGTTCACATCGACGAAACTCTGGGTCTTGGTCGCCTCGATCCCCGGCAGCGCCGCCTGCACCACCGTCTCGACGGTCGTGTCGCACAGCGTCGGGATGGCGATGGAACAGATCTCGTATTCGACAGTGTGCTCGCCCGCCGGATAGCCCGGGTCGAGGGTGATGAGCGCGGTCGTGGTGTCGAGCGTCACGCCCGGATCGGCGTCGATCACCCGGATGGTGACGTTGGCGAGCGTGGCGGGACCGTTGTTGAGCAGGTCCGAGGCCAGCATCGAGGTGGTGGTGCCGCCATCGCCCTCGAACGGCGGGAAGACCTCGGGCACCGCCTCGATCGAGCCGACCTGGACGATCTCGCTGTCGCTGTCGGTCACCTCTTCGCCCGGGTTCGGGCCCCAGGTGCCGACGACCTGCGCGTCGTTGATCACCTCGTTCGCGAGCACATCGGCGAGCTGGACGGTGTAGCTCGCGGTATAGGTGGTGCTGTCGACATCGCCCGGGTTCATCACCGGGATCGGCCCGCCAGCGAGCACAACGCCGGGCAACAGGTCGGTCACGGTGACATCGGTCAGGATCATGTTGCCGGTGTTGGTCACGGTGAAGCTGTAGGGGATGACATCGCCCGGGATCGCCCCGTCCTCGAGACCGGTCGTGTCGGCGACCTTGTCGAGGGTGATCGCGGGCGCCTGGGTGATCGGCACCACCGTGGGATCGTCGTCGCCCGTAGTCGTCCCGCTGTCGTCGGTGACCGGGTTGCTGCCCGGATCGGTACCGGTGACGGTGGCCTGGTTGGTGACCTCGCCCGCGGTGATATCGGCCTGGGTGATCGCATAGGTCGCGGTGAAGGTCGTGCTATCGACGTCGCCCGGCGCCATCGACGCGATCGGCCCGCCGCTGAGCACGATGCCCGGCAGAATGTCGCTCAACGTCACGTCGGTGAGGGTCACGTTGCCGGTGTTGGTCACTTCGAACGCGTAGCTGATGATATCGCCGGCCTGCGGCGGGCTGCCCAGCGCGCTGTCGTCCGCCGTTTTCACCAGCGCGATCGCCGGTCCCTGGACGATGGTGGTCACCAGCGGATCGTCGTCGCCCGTGGTGGTGCCGCTGTCGTCGGTGACCACGGTGCCGAACGGATCGGTGCCGGTCGCGGTGGCCTGGTTGGTGACCGTGCCCGCGTCGATATCCACCTGGCTGATCGCATAGGTCGCGGTAAAGGTCGTGGTGTCGCTGGCGCCCGGATCGAGCGAGGCGATGGGACCGCCCGAGAGCACGATGCCCGGCAGGATATCTGTGAGCGTGATATTGGTCAGCGTCACGTTGCCGGTGTTCACCACTTCGAAGGCATAGGTGATCTCCTCGGTCGGGACAGGCGGGCTGGAAAGCGCGCCGGTATCCGAGGTCTTGATCAGCGCTATCGCCGGGGTGACCGTGGTGGTGAGCGGGGTCGGGTCGTTTTCGCCCGCCTCGTTGCCCTGGCCGTCGCCGTCCGGGTCGGGGTCGGTGCCGTTGTCCGACAGATCGGTAAGCTGCGGGTTGGTGGCCGAGGTCTGGCCGCTCTCCTGGCCTTCCGCATCGACCACCGCCTGGTTCTCCCAGCCGGCCGGCACCGGCGCTTCCGGCTGGACGCGGATGCCGAAGGAGAGCGTACAGCTTGCCCCCACCCCGAGCGTGAAGCCGGTGGCGACCACCTGGTCGCCGTCGCCGTTGTAGCCGGCATTGGTGCCGCCACAGCTGCCCGAGGGCGCGGCTATGATGGCATAGGTGCCGTTCGCAAGCGGATCGTTCACCGGATCGGCCGGGGTCGCGCGGGTGCCGAACAGCGGGTTGGCCCCGGCCAGCGCGTCGGTCACCTCGACGTTGATGAGCGTCTCGAGGCTGAAGTTCTCGACCACCAGATCGAAGCTCGCGGTAAACGAGCCGTCGATATCGCTGGTGACGGCTCCGCCCGACAGCGCCTTGGCGATGCCGACGCGGGCCTGCGGAATGAGGGTGAAATCGTAATCCGTCGCATCGGTCGCTTCCGGCAGCGCGATGGCGTTGATGACCAACGCGCTCGGCGTGTTGCCGCCTTCGCTGCCGTCGATCGACTGGCCGTCGACCAGATAGGCTTCGCCGGCCGCGCCGCGGGTGACGGTGTAACTGCCTTCGGGCAGGTAATTGAACGCGTAGTCGCCGTTGCCATCGGTCGTGACGGTCCGGTTCACCGCGTCGCCGTCCACATCCGTTCCGGTCAGCGTCATGGTGATGCCGCTCACCCCGCTGTCGCTGCCGTCGAACACCGCGTTGTCGGCAAAGTCGCGGTAGACCGTGCCGGCGAGCGACGAAAACACCACCGTGACGCTGTCGTTGTCGGTGTTGTTCGCGCCGTTCTGGTCGAAACTGCTGGTCGTGACACTCGCGATATTGGTCCGGAAGTACGGGCTCGACGTCGCTGCGGTCACCTGGACCGGCACGGTGATCTCCACCTGGCCGCCGTTCGAAACGGTGCCGAGATCGCACGAGAACGAGGTGCCGCCCGCCACACCGGTACAACTCGTCGAGGTCGCGCTGCCCGCGGTCACCACGGCAACCGGGGCGCCCGTCAGCTCCATGTTGGCGGGCAGCGTATCGGTGACGGTCACGTCGTCCGCTTCGGCAAGCCCGACACCGGTGAGCACCTCGACCCCGAGGATGAAGTCGAAATCCTCGAGCAGGGCGACCGTGCCGGGTCCGTTCTTGGTGATCGCCACATCGGTCCGCGTCCTGAGCGTGGTGTCCTGCGAGGCGGTGTTGTTGGTGAGGTTGGTCTCCCAGCCGTTGTCGGTCTCGTCCGACTTGATCTCGACATTGTTGTCGATCGTGCCCTTGGCCTCGCCCAGCACGGTGATGGTCACGGTCTCGGAAGCATTCGCCTCGATCACGCCCCAGCTGCATTCGAGCGTCCCGCCGAAGGAACCGACCGCCGGGACCGTGCTACAGCTCCCCCCGCCCGAGACCGTGTGGCTCTGGTAGCTCACCAGGCTCGTGGGCATGCTGTCGGTCATCACCACGTTTTCCGAGGCCGAGGGCCCGTTGTTGGTGACGGTGACGGTGTAAACCGTGGTCTCGCCCACGGTGAGCGGGTCGACGCTGTCGATCTTGTTCACCAAGAGATCGACGACGGGCACGGTGACATCGACATCGACGCTGTCGGAATTGTTCGTGTAATCGATCTCGGTGGTCGTGGTGCTCACGGTGACGGAGTTGGTGATCGTGGTGCCCTGGGTTGCGTTGGTCGGCCGCACCACGAGCGTGACACTGCGCTGTGCGCCATTGGAGATGTTGCCCATGTCGCAGGTGACGGTCTCGCCGCCGGTGGTCACGTCGCCCGCGCTCAGCGCCGTCGTGCAGCTTGCACCGCTGCCGGTGGCGGAGACGAAGGTGAGCCCCGCCGGCAGGGTGTCGACGATCTCGACATTATCGGCCCGGCTGAGCCCGTTGTTGAGGTTGCGCGCGGTCAGCACATAGGTGAGGTTCTGCCCCGCATCGACCGGATCGGGCGTCGCGGCCTTGGTCACGGTCACGTCGGCGCGGGGGTCGAGCGTGTAGCTGGCGCTGTCGTCGTTGTTGGTGAGATCCGGGTCCGGCGTGGTCTGCGAAATCGCGTCGAAGGTGTTGGTATAGCTGCCGGCGTTGCCGCCCGGGCGGACCTGCACGGTGATGACCGGACAGGTGAGGCCGGTAATACAGACCGGCAGGGTGTCGATGGTGCACGCGAGCAAACGTCCGCGCGCGCCCGAGGCGCTGTCGGAACAACTTGTGCCGAGCGAGAGGCCCGGCGCCACGCTGGCGGACACGAAGCCCTGCCCGGTCGCACCCGAGCCGTTGTTGATCAGATTGTTGATCTGGTCCTCGACATCGATGTCGAGCGCCGTGTTCGGCCCGGCGTTGGTGACTTCCAGCGTGTAGGTCAGGATCTCGCCGGCGACCACCGGGCTCGGGCTTGCGCTCTTGATGGCGCCGACATCGGCGGACAGGAGGCCGGTTGCCGAGACCACATCGTAGGTGATCGTGTTATTGCCGAGGTTCACCTCCGCGATATTCGCGTCCGGGGAGCTGACGGCGAGCGTGTTCCTGAGCGTGCCGGGCGCCGTGACGGTGGTGGACAGGATCACATTCGGAGTGGTTTCGTAGGAACTCAGCGGCGCGCCCTGGGTGTAGACCAGCGTACAGGTGACATCGATCTGGCCCGCACCGGAGGTCGGCGAACAGCTCCAGCCGTTGGCGGTGATGCTGTCGAGGGTAAGGCCGGCGGGGATCGTGTCGACCATCTCGATCGTGCCCCAGAAATCGGCGTTGCCGATATTCGTGCTCGAGATGCGGTAATCGTAGCTGTTGCCGACCACGGCGAGCGCCGGGTTTGGGCCGGATTTGTTCGCCGTAAGATCGACCACCGGCTCGGTGATCGTGACGCCGCCGTCGGTGTCGGTGTTGTTCGACAGGTTCTGCTCGGTGGGGCCGGTCGAGCTGATGGAGGCGCTGTTGGTCGGGTTGCCCGCGCTCACCACGTCGGCGACGATCTCGACCGTCCCCAGGCTCGTGTTGCTGCCCGCCCCGGACGGCGCGGGCCGGGTGCAGTTCACCGTCGGCGCGGCATTGACGCAGACCCAGCCGCCGGTCGCATTGACCGCGGTGATGGAATAATTGGCCGGCACCGTGTCGGTGAGCGACAGCCCCGAAGGCGCGTCGCCGGTGTACGACGTGTCGAGCGAGAAGGTGACGCTGTCGCCCACCAGCAGGCTGCCGCCGGGGGAACGGCTCTTGTTGATCGCCACATCGGTCCCGGCGGTGATGGACACCGTGCCCGAGGCCGTGTCGTTGATCGCAACCGGATCGGACGGGCTCTGGTTGATCACCGAGGCGGCGGCGGTGATGTCCGAGCCGCTGGCGGCCGCAATCTGGCCGGTGAAGGTCAGATCGACCGACCCGCCGGACGCGATGGTGCCAGGGACGTTACAGCTCCAGGTGCCGCCAGAATTCGAGCACCCCCCCGGCGGTACCATATTGATGATGCCCGTGGGCGTGGGGAAGGACAGCGAGAAGCCGTTCGAGCTGCTCGGGCCGTTGTTGGTCGCCGTCCAGGTAAAATCGACCGGCCCGCCCGCGGCCGCCGTGGGCGCGAGCGTAAGCCCAAGGCCGATATCCGCACCTGCGGTGATCGTGGTGGTTTCGTTGTCGTCATTGTTGGCGGGCAGAACGTCGGTCTGCGTGCCGTTCGTGGTCGGGATGGACGCGTCGACCGTGATCGACCCCACGGATGCGGCGGTGACCTGCACGATCTGGCTGACCTGTTCCAGCGACGCCAGAGCGGGCACGTCGCAGGTCATGGTCTGGGGCCCTGCCCCGTTGGTTGGCGTACAATTGAGAAGATCGCCACTGGTGCCGACCAGGGTGCTGCCCGCCGGGATGTTGAAAGCCATCGTGGTCGCAAGTGCCGGGTCGAACCCGTTGTTGTCGATCAGGACGAGGTAGTCGATGGCCCCGCCGGCGGCGGTCGGATCGAAACCGGTGTCTTCCACCGAGATCAGCCAGTCGACGTTTTGCGCCTGGGCCTGGCCCGCACCTGCCACCAGGAACACCCAAAGCGCGGCCATCACCAGAAACGCGCGAACATACCCGTTTTTCCACCGCCGCCCAGAGTCCGCCTGAGCATTGAAACCATCTACACACATGTCTTGACCGCCTGTATTTGCTCTTGCCGTGTTCTTTGCACGGGCCATTTTTGCGGACGTTAGCAATTCGGGATTGATTTACAATGATTTTCCTTGCCGGAGCCCACATCCTGCCACGAAAATGTTTCGATTATGCCACATCTCGCCAGGGGGCGATCGCCCAAGCACCGGGGCCGGTCAGCGGGCAGGCTGAAACGGGTGTGCTTGCCCTGTCCCGTGCGGACCGGACCGTTTGACGGTGGGGATTTCGGCTTCGTTTCCCAGGCTGGGAGTGGAGCGGAATCGCATGAAAGCATCGAAGTTCGTGGAAGCGCCGAAAGCGCTCACGTCTGGCCGGATGCGCGCGTTGGCTCGCGAGAGGTGCATTGGTCGCGGCGTACCGATCCGCGGGGCTCGTCGGGCCCTCCGGTTCGACACGCCCACGTTCCGCTACAAATCCCGGCGTACCGACCGGGCGGCCGTCGCAAGACGCATCAGGGAGATCCGCGAGACGCATGTGCCGTATGGCGACCGGCGTGTTCTCCTGCTGCATTGACGGGAAGGTTGGGTAATCAGCAGGAAAAGGGCTCGCAGGATCTACAGTGATTTGAGCTCGCAGCTACGCAACGAGCGCCCCAGGCGGAAGTGACGGCGAAGCGAAGAGCGCGGCAGGCGGCCGTCATTGTCTCTCTCATCTCCGCCAGCATGTCGCGCAGCAGGTCTTCAGCCGCGACCTGAACATCCATGGTGCGCACACCACGGCCGTTGGACCGCAACACCGGCCCGATTCTCGACTTTATGTCTGTATTTTCATATGGTTGCGCGCAACGCCGGTATGCGACGACGCCATGGCGGGGCATCGCCTATGGTTCTCGCAGCCATGGCGCTGATGAAGCGCCTGTCGCATCCAACCTCAGTGCAAAGTCCGCCATGCGTCCCCGAAATGCGCCGCGCGACCCATATCAGGCGCGAACAGACACCGGACATACACGCACATCTGCTTGATATCGTTCAGGAATTCAGTGGTGAGCCGTGCAGGATTCGAACCTGCGACCCACTGATTAAAAGTCAGTTGCTCTACCAACTGAGCTAACGGCCCACTGCGGAGGGCTGACTAGAACGGCAACAGCGAGGGGTCAAGCCAAAATTCCCGAATGCTGTGAAAAGGTTTGGCCCGGTTCACGGGCGCGGAAGGTGCGCGGCGCGCCGGACTGGCAAACCGCCCCGCCGAGGCGTATATCGGCCCGATGAACGAGACGCGCCCCGATAACGGCACCGGCACCGGCACCGGCACCAGCTCTGGCAGTGGCACTGGCCTTGCCTTCATGAAATGGCACGGCGCCGGCAATGACTTCGTGATCATCGATTCACGGGGGCGGGAGGCGATTGTCACCGCGGCCCTCGCGCGCGGCATGGGCGACCGGCACCGGGGCGTGGGCTTCGACCAGCTCGCCGAGATCCGCTCCGGCGACGACACCGACATCGCGCTCGATTTCTGGAACGCCGACGGCAGCCGGGCCGAGGCCTGCGGCAACGCCACCCGCTGTGCGGCGCGCTACATCATGGACCAGACCGGTCGCTCGGCCCTCACGATCCGCACCGTGCGGGGCGTTCTCGATGCCCGCCTCGTGGACGGCGAGGTCAGCGTCAACATGGGGCATCCGCAGCTTGCCGCCGCCGAACAGGCCCTTGCCCCGGGGGTCGACCCCGCGCATCTGCCGCTCGACGGCGACCCGATGGCCGTCGGCATGGGCAACCCGCACGCGGTCTTCTTCGTCGACGACGCCGAGGCGGTCGACGTTGCCGGTATCGGGCGCAGGGTCGAAGCCGACCCGATCTTTCCCAACCGCACCAATGTCGAGTTCGCCCAGGTCCGCAGCAGAGACGAGATCCGCATGCGGGTCTGGGAACGCGGCGCCGGCATCACGCTGGCCTGCGGCTCCGGCGCCTGCGCCACCGCCGTCGCCGCCGCCGCGCGCGGCCTCACCGAGCGCAAGGTCCGCATCGAGGTCGACGGCGGCTGGCTCACGCTCGACTGGCGCGACGACGGCGTCTGGATGACCGGCCCCACGGCCTATGTCTTCTCGGCCCGCCTCAGCCGGCCCTTCCTGGACGCGCTCTGATGACCGCCAGGCCCCCCATCTTCGCGACCCTCGGCTGTCGCCTCAACGCCTACGAGACCGAGGCGATGAAAGCGCTGGCCGCACAGGCGGGGGTCGAGGGCGCCGTGGTGGTCAACACCTGCGCGGTGACGGCGGAAGCGGTGCGCAAGGCCCGCCAGGAGATCCGCCGCCTGCGCCGCGAAAACCCCGACGCCAAGCTGGTGGTGACCGGCTGCGCCGCCCAGACCGAGCCCGAGACCTTTGCCGCCATGGCCGAGGTCGATGCCGTCATCGGCAATGCCGAGAAGATGGCCCCCGCCACCTGGGCCGGTCTTTCCGTGGCCGACCTCCTCGGCCAGACCGAAAAGGTGCAGGTCGACGACATCATGTCGGTCACCGAGACCGCCGGTCACCTGATCGACGGCTTCGGCACGAGGAGCCGCGCCTATGTCCAGGTCCAGAACGGCTGCGACCACCGCTGCAC
>JAGRMP010000048.1:12151-15935 GCA_020441225.1 Maritimibacter sp.
TCCCCTATGGCCGCGGCAATTCCCGCTCCGTGCCCGCCGGCGTGGTGGTCGACCAGATCAAGCGGCTGGTGGATGCGGGCTACAACGAAATGGTGCTGACCGGCGTCGATCTCACCTCCTGGGGCGCCGACCTCCCTGGCGCGCCCCGGCTCGGCGACCTGGTGATGCGGATCCTCCGGCTCGTGCCCGACCTCGCCCGGCTCCGCATCAGCTCGATCGATTCGATCGAGGCCGACGACAACCTGATGCAGGCGATCGCCTCCGAACCGCGGCTCATGCCGCATCTCCACCTCAGCCTCCAGCACGGCGACAACCTGATCCTCAAGCGGATGAAACGCCGCCATTCCCGCGAGGACGCGATTCGCTTCACCGAAGAGGCGCGCGCGCTGCGCCCCGACATCACCTTCGGCGCCGATATCATCGCCGGTTTCCCCACCGAAACCGAGGCGCATTTCGCGCAATCGCTGCGGCTGGTCGAGGAGTGCGGCCTTACCTGGCTGCACGTCTTCCCCTACAGCCCCCGCGCGGGCACCCCGGCGGCGCGCATGCCCCAGGTCCACGGCACCAAGATCCGCGAACGCGCCCAGCGCCTGCGCAAGGCCGGGGAGCAGGCGGTCGCGGCCCATCTCGCGGCTCAGCTCGGCCAGTTCCACCCGGTGCTCATGGAAAACCCGCGCATGGGCCGCACGCCGCAGTTCGCCGAGGTCGATTTCGACACCGACCAGCCCGAGGGCGCCATCGTCTCCGCCCGGATCACCGGGGCCGCCGCCAGCCGGCTGCAGGCCACCGCGGCAACATAGCCGTCGACGCTATCCCATACTTTTGGTTAGGTGTCTTGGTGTCCGCGACCCGAGTGAGTAACGAGAATGCATCCCAACTCCGCTTTCCACACCGCCACCGAAGCGCAGAACCTCGCCTTCGCCCGTACCCGGGGCTTCGGTCAGATCGGCATCAACGGCAGCTATGGCCCGCTGGTCTCGCATGTCCCCTTCGTGATCGAAGAGGCCGGCGACGCGGTGCTCCTGCACCTTGTCCGGTCCAACCCGATTCTCACCGCCCTCGACCAGCCCCTGCCCGCGCTGCTCGCCGTCTCCGGGCCCGACGGCTACGTCTCGCCCGATTGGTACGGCACGCCCGACCAGGTGCCGACATGGAACTACGTCGCCGTCCACCTGCGCGGCTCGCTCTCGCGCCTGCCCGACACTCGGCTCGGCGAGGTGCTCGACCGTCTCACCGATGAATACGAACGCCGCCTCGCGCCCAAGACCCCCTGGACCGCGGGCAAGATGGACCCGCAGGTCCGCGCCCGGATGATGCGCGCCATCGTCCCCGTGCGCCTCGCGATCGAAGAGGTCCGCGGCACCTGGAAACTGTCGCAGAACAAACCCGACGACGCCCGCCTCGGCGCGGCGGCGGCCATCGCCACCGGCACCAACACTGGCCAGGAGCTTGCCGCTCTCGCCGAGTTGATGCGCGAATTCAGGCCCGACCCGGACGAAGCCGTAGACAGCTCCTCCGGCCAGAGCTAGGGTGGTAATGTAAAGGAGAGTAACATGCCGCTTCCCCTCGCTCCCGTCGCCGCCTTTGCGCTCCGCTACGGCACCGTGGCGCTCGCCACCTGGGCCGTTGCCCGCCGGATCGAAACCGGCCGGCGCTGCCAGAAGGCCGAAGACGCCCATGACGGGCTCGACGAAGGCATCACGCTGCGCTCCGAGAAAGAACAGATCAACGCGACCGGACGGCTCAAGCGGGTCCTGCGCTTCGGCGACGGCGGCCCGGCCATCGAGGTCGATGCCTCCGCTTTCGGGCGCTTCCGCGTACGCAGGATCTGACCATGATGACACTCATGTCCTCGCGGGCGTCGCCTTTCGTGCGAAAGGTGCGGGTCGTGCTGCACGAAACCGGGCAGACCGATGCCGTGAACGAGGTTTTTGTGGCCACCTCGCCCACCGAGCCTGCTTCCGAGGTTGCGGCCGCGCATGCGCTCAAGAAGGTGCCCGCGCTGATCCGCCCCGAGGGCTGCACGCTCTACGACAGCCGGGTCATCACCCGCTACCTCGACGCCCGCGGCGGCGGCCATCTCTACCCGCCGTCGCATATCTGGGAAACGCTCACGCTCGAAGCCACCGGCGACGGCATCATGGATGCCGCCGTGCTCATGGTCTACGAGGGCCGCTGCCGGCCCGAGGACAAGCAGGACCACGGCTGGGTCGATGCCCAATGGGGCAAGATCGAAAACGCGCTCGACGCCCTCACCGCCCGCTGGATGAGCCACCTTGCCGGGCCCGTGGACGCAGGCGTGATCGCCATCGGCTGCGCGCTCGGCTATCTCGACTTCCGCCATCCGACGCGCGAATGGCGCAAGGGCCGCGACGCGCTCGACGATTGGTACGCGGTCTTCTCCGAACGCGCCGCGATGCAGGCGACCCGGCCGGTGTGAGCCAAGGTGACACGGCGATAAAGCCTCTCCGGCGCATTCTGAAAGCGACCGCCGCCGCCATCGCCGCCGTCAGTGCGCTCTGCGCGGTGTGGGCCGCGGTGTTCTTCACCGGCTTCTTCTATGCATCGGCGAAATACCAGCAGATCAGCCGGGACGACACCCGCGCGGTCATCGAAGAGAAAACAGGGTTCCTGCGCGTCCGCCCCGCAGACGCGTCTGCCCTCGGCGGTTATCGGTTCATGCAAACGTTCCGGCTGGCTCTGTCCGTTCCCGGCCGGGAAATCGTCACCTACGGACTCTTCGGCGCCTTCTTCACCGTGATCTATGACCCCGACGGCAATTGCCTGGCGATGATCGACAACGGTCTCGACGGCTGAGACGCGTGTCGGTCGCCGCCCGGAGGTCCGCAGGCTCCGGCGTGAGCGCCACCACCCATTTCCCTGCGACACAGCGCCTCACGATTCGCATGCCTGTGCGCGAATGTCTTCTGGACTGGTATCCATTGGCACGCTAAACAGCGCCGCAATGGGCTGCGGGCGACCGTGGCCCGAGGTCTGTTGGCCGCGCCCGGGATTGGGGCGAAACGCGCCGTACCAAGGACAAGAAGGGAGAGGATCTCGTGTCACACGCAGACGATCACCAGGGGACCCGCCGGGACTTCCTGTACTACGCTACCGGTGGCACGGCCGCCGTCGCCACGGGCGCCGCGGTCTGGCCGCTCGTCAACCAGATGAACCCTTCCGCCGACGTGCGTGCGCTCGCCTCGATCCAGGTCGATATCTCCGACGTCGCCGAGGGCAGCCAGCTGACCGTGAAATGGCTCGGCAAGCCAGTGTTCATCCGCCACCGTTCGGCGGAAGACATCGAATACGCCCGCGCCGATGACAGCGCCGATCTCGTCGACAACAACGCGCGCAACGCCAACCTCGACCCGAGCGCCGATGCCGAGGATGCCAACCGCACCCTCGACGCCGACGGCAAGTGGCTGGTTATGATGGGGGTCTGCACCCACCTCGGCTGCGTGCCGCTCGGCAACGGCGCCGGCGATTACCACGGCTGGTACTGCCCCTGCCACGGCTCGCATTACGACGCCGCCGGCCGGATCCGCAGAGGCCCGGCCCCCGAAAACCTGCCCGTTCCCGTCGCCGCCTTTGTCGACGAAACGACGATCAAGCTCGGCTGACGGAGGAAAGACATGTCCGGAATTCCGCACGACCATTACGAACCGAAGGGCCGGTTCCAGAACTGGCTCCACGATCGTCTCCCCGTCGTGGCGCTCGCCTACGACACGCTGATGATCCCCACGCCCCGAAACCTCAACTGGTGGTGGATCTGGGGCATCGT
>JAGRMP010000439.1 GCA_020441225.1 Maritimibacter sp.
CGACGGCGGCCAGTGGATGAGCTGAGAGGTCAGCTCTACGGTAGCGGGGGCACCCACTTGTTGGGACGCAACGCCTTCCACGGAACCTTTGCACGGCCGGCGCAGTAGATTCGACCACGTCTCAGGGTCGACATCGCTTCGACTACGCAGCCGGCCGCGCGGTCGAACCGCCAGCAACGCGAATGGCGCCGGAGGGCCAGAGCATGACGAACAAGAGACCGAACATCCTGCTCATCACGACGGACCAGCCGCATTTCACCGCGCTGGGCAGCGTGAACGACCGGATCTCCACCCCCAACCTCGACCGACTGGCGGCCATGGGCACGCGGTTCGACCGCGCATATTGCGCAATCCCGGTCTGCACCCCGTCCCGCGCGACGATCATCACCTGACAATACCCGTCCCACCATGGCGCCTGGACCATTGGCGTGAACCTGCCCGAGGACAAGGAAACCCTGCCGCGCGTTCTCGGCCGCGCAGGGTATGCCACCGGGCTCATCGGCAAGGCGCATTTTCAGTCGCTCGCGCCGCCCTCGCTCGAAAGCCAACCCACCTTGCGCGATCTCGATTTCTGGCGCGGGTTCAACGGGCCCTGGTATGGGTTCGACCATATAGAGCTTGCCCGCAACCACGCCGACGAGAGCCACGTGGGCCAGCATTACGCGCTCTGGATGGAGGCGCAGGGGTTCACCGACTGGCGTGACTATTTCCAGCCGCTTCCGGGAGAGGCCCCCGGACCGCACGCGCCGGCCATGCACCCGTCCGGGCACTCCTGGGCGCGCGATGGAAGGTCGTGGGACCTGCCTGAAGACCTTCACTACACTCGCTGGACCGGCGAGCGGTCTGCCGCTTTCATCGAGGAACACGCAGGCGCGCCCTTCTTCCTCTGGGCCTCGTTCCACGACCCGCACCCGCCCTATACCGTGCCCGAACCCTGGGCCTCGATGTATGATCCGGACGACATGGAGCCCGGCCGGCTGACCCCCGGCGAGCACGAGCGGAATGCGCCGCATTTCGCCAAGACGCAAGAGGAGGCCCCCGATTTCGGCAGCTGGCACAAGCCGTTCGAGGCGCATGGCTACGCTTCGCATCTTTACCCGGAACACGATCTCAAGAAGGACATGGCCGTCTACTATGGCATGATGAGCTTCATCGACGCCGAGGTCGGGCGGACCCTCGATACGCTCGACCGGCTCGGCCTCACCGACGACACGCTCATCGTGTTCACCTCGGATCATGGCCATTTCCTCGGTCAGCACGGGCTCGTCGCCAAGGGCCCGTTCCACTACGAGGACATGCTGCGCGTGCCCTTCCTCGCGGCCTGGCCCGGGCGGATCCCCGCGGGAACGGTGCAGGACAGCATTCAGAGCCTCGTCGACCTGATGCCCACCTTCCTCGACGCCGCCGGCGTGGCGGTCCCCGGACAGGTCCAGGGTCTGTCGCAGCTCGCCCAATGGCAGGGCGGGGCGCCCGTCCGCTCACATGCGATCCGCGAGAACAGGCACAACCCGGTGATGCCGCATGTGACCAGCTACATCGAGGAGCGTTACAAGGTGAACGTCTACCGCGAGGGGCCTTGGGGGGAGCTATTCGACCTCAAGGCCGATCCGGGGGAGGTGGTGAACCTTTGGGACGACCCACAATCGGAACCGGTCAAGCGGGAGATGCTACACCGTTTCGTCCAGGCGATGCTGGCTGCCGAGCCGACCGAGAACCCCCGCGTAGCCCACGCCTGAGATCGGGGCCGGGCGTTACGGCCCCAGCGCCTCCACATGTTCTTGGCTCAGCGCCAGCAACCGCTTCAGCGGCGGCCAATCCGCCATTTCCTCGCGGTAGAGCGCCCCTGAGCGGATCGTGCGGTGGCCGAGCGCCACCGGAACCGTCAGGATTCGCGGCGCCGTGATCCCCACTACGGCGTTTTCGGGGAGCACGCAGAGGTAGTCGCCGTTTTGCAGGAAACCGAGTGTCGCGATCAGCGACTCGGACCGAATGCGGATGTCGGGCGGGGCGCCGAGCCGTTCGATCGTTGCGTGGATGGTCTGGAGTTCGTAGACCGCGTCGGCCGTGTAGACGATCCAGGGGTAGTCGAGCACCCGCGCGGCGTCGGAAAGCTCACCATCTTTACATTCGGCGAAGATCGGGTGGTCTTCACGTGCCACCACCCGATCATGAACCACGGTGAACTCGCGCCGGATCAGCCTGCGTTCCGGCCCGTCGGCAACGTGCACGCCGCCAAAGACAACATCCGTGTGCCCTTCCATAAGGTCCGGGATCGTGCGGTCGAACCCTCCGCTTTCCATCTCCACGACGAGGCGCGGAAACTCCCGCTGTAGCTGGGTGACGACCCGCGGCAGGAGCACCGTGCGCCAGAGCGGCCCCGCGCGCAGCCGAAGCCGGCCAGCAATGGAGTGGCCGAAGGTTTCGAGATCGGATTCCTCTTGCGCCCAATGCCGCGAGAGCCGGTCCGCGGAGGCGAGAACGCGTTTGCCGAACTCGGTCGGCACCACCCCCTTGGAGTGGCGCACCAGAAGCGGCTTTCCGAAATGCGCCTCAAGCTGCGCGATCGAGCGCGACAACGCCGGCTGGGTGACCGTCAGGACCTCGGTTGCCTTTCGGATGCTGCCTTGCTCCACCACGGTGCGAAGTCGGAAGAGGTGGGTGAATCTGTCGAGCACGGGGGATGCCTTTTTTGCATCGCATCTGCGAGTCATTCGATTATCTCTGAATACCTGAAGCGGATACGATCAGGCAACGCCGGGGTCTCACCAAGGAGGGTGAAGCCTGTCGGCGGTGGGAGGAGACATATGGCACATTCATTCGGCGGCCTTTCGCGCCGCGGTTTTCTGAAGACGTCCGCCGCCTTTGGGCTCAGCGCAATCGCAGCACCGGCTTTCGCACAGGCAACGCTCGATTTCGGCCAGGCCCCCTAGGATGCGGACTCATAATGC
>JAGRMP010000440.1 GCA_020441225.1 Maritimibacter sp.
GGATCGCTTCCATCACGTAGTCGTAGCGGTCGCGCCAGCGCATGAAGGGCTGCGAGTTGACGTTCTCGTCGTCCTTGGCGAAGTCGAGACCGCCGCGCAGCACCTCGTAGACGGCGCGGCCGTAGTTCTTGGCCGAGAGGCCGAGCTTGGGCTTGATGGTGCAGCCGAGCATGGGCCGGCCGTATTTGTTCATCTTGTCGCGCTCGACCTGGATGCCGTTGGGGGGGCCGCCGCAGGTCTTGACGTAGGCGATCGGCACCCGGACGTCTTCGAGCCGCAGGGCGCGCACCGCTTTGAAGCCGAAGACGTTGCCGACCAGCGAGGTCAGGATGTTGACCACCGAGCCCTCTTCGAACAGATCGATCGGGTAGGCGATGAAGGCATAGAAGGCTTCGTCATTGCCCGGCACGTCCTCGATCGCGTAGGCGCGGCCCTTGTAATAGTCGAGATCGGTGAGCAGGTCGGTCCAGACCGTGGTCCAGGTGCCGGTCGAGCTTTCGGCGGCGACGGCGGCGGCGGCTTCCTCGCGCGGCACGCCCTCCTGCGGGATCACCTTGAAGCAGGCGAGGAAATCGGTGGCGAGCGGGGTGTATTCCGGCATCCAGTAGGTTTCGCGGTACTCTTTCACCCCCGCGGTATAGGTCTTGTTGCCTTGATCCTTGGGCATCTGGGTCTCCTCCCTGAATAAGTCTCGGGAGCAGAGGTAATTGACCACTGAATTAGATAACACTAAATAGTTTTTATGTATAGAATAGAGGTATCTCTATGTCCCGCTCGGCCAGCCGTGTGATAGCGCCAACATTCCAGCAGATGCGCCTGTTCGAGGCCGTCGCGCGGCACGGATCGATCACCCGGGCCGCCGAGGAGGTCAATTTGACGCAGCCCTCGGTGTCGATGCAGGTGCGGGCGCTGGAAGAGAAGCTGGGCCAGCCGCTCACCGAACAGATCGGCAAGAGCCTGGCCCTCACCCCGGCCGGCGAAGTGGCCCTGGCGGCGAGCCGCGACATCCTCGCCCGGCTCGCCGAAATGACCTCGGCGCTCGAGGATCTGTCCGGCGAGGTGGCGGGACGGCTCGACGTGGCGGTGGTCACAACGGCGAAGTATTTCCTGCCCAAGCTGCTCGGCAATTTCAAAAGCCGCTACCCGCGGGTGCAGCCGCGCCTCACCATCGCCAACCGCGAGACCATGCTGGCGCGGATCGCCGACAATGCCGACGATCTCTATATCATGGGCCGTCCGCCGGAAGCCGAGGCGGTAATGGCGGAACCCTTTCTCGAAAACGTCATCGTGATGGTCGCCCCACCCGGGCACCGGCTGGTGGGCCGCCGCCACGTGCCTCTGGCCCGGATCGCCGAAGAGGACATGCTACGGCGCGAGGAGGGGTCGGGCACACGGCTCGCGGTCGACGATCTGTGCCGCGCCGCGGGCGTGAAACTGTCGGCGCATATGGAGTTCGACGATCTCGAAGCGATCAAGCAGGGCGTGATCTCGGGGCTTGGGCTCGCCTACCTGCCGCTCCACGCGGTGCGGCTGGAGCTTGCGGCGGGCGAGCTCGAAATGCTCGATGTCGACGGGTTTCCGCTGAGGCGGCGCTGGTTCGCGCTGCACCGGCGCGGACGGCGGCTGTCGAACGCGGCGCAGGGGTTTCTCGACTACCTGCAGACCGAAAGCCAGGCGGCGCTCGGCGCCGAAACCGGGCCTGCGCCCGCCGCCTAGCGCCGCGCGGTACGGCGGGCGGTGCGCCGGGCGATGATCACCCGGCGCAGGACCATTCCAAACACGATTCCGAGCCCGACGCCGATGCCGTCGGCCAGGAGATCGGCCCATTCCGCCGAGCGCCCGGTATAGGGCTGGATGATTTCGATCGCCCCGCCGTAGAGCACCGCCAGGAGGCCGATCCAGGCGGTCACCCGCGGCCAGAGCGCGGCCGTCGGAAAGACCAGCCCGAAAAACGCCGCCATATGGGCGAGCTTGTCGAGGTGGATTTGGTTGCGCGGCATCGGCGCGTCGGGCATCAGCGTCAACACCGCTATGAGGACGGCGATAATCACGGTCGATCCGAGCCAGAGCGTCCGGACATGCCGGGAGGGGCCCGGGGCGGCGGCTGCCATGGTAACGTTGGGTCTCACGTCGTCTCCCGTCGGTTGCGCCGGTCGTCGTTTGCCGTCCTTAGGTCGATGCGCAGGGGCGGTGCAAGGAACAGATCCGTGTGCCGTCTGTGATCCCGTACGCCTGCCTTGCGTCCCGCGGCCTCGGCGTGCGCCGGCCGACCTCGGTGCGCGCAGGCTACCCGGGTTTCGCGGCGAAGGTCAAAGCCCCGCCCGCTCGGGCACCGGCGGCTGGCGATTCCCGGCTCAGTCGGCACCGAACAGATCTCGGGTAAAGACCTTGTCGGCCACGTCGGCGATGTCGTCGGTCAAGCGGTTGGCGAGGATCAGCTCGGCCTCGGCCTTGAAGGCGGCGAGGTCGCGCACCACGCGGGAATTGTAGAACAGATCCTCCTTGAGCACCGGCTCGTAGACGATCACCTCGATCCCCTTCGCCTTGATCCGTTTCATGATCCCCTGGATCGACGACTGGCGGAAATTGTCCGAGCCTGCCTTCATCACCAGCCGGTAGACGCCCACCACCTTCGGCGCCCGCCCGACGATCTGCTCGGAGAGGAAATCCTTGCGCGTGCGGTTGGCATCGACGATGGCCCGGATCAGGTTCTGTGGAACTTCCTGGTAATTCGCCAGCAGCTGCTTGGTGTCCTTCGGCAGGCAATAGCCGCCGTAGCCGAAGGAGGGGTTGTTGTAGTGGCTGCCGATCCGCGGATCGAGCCCGACGCCCTCGATGATCTGGCGCGAGTTCATGCCACCGGCCATCGCGTAGCTGTCCAGCTCGTTGAAGAACGCCACCCGCATCGCGAGGTAGGTGTTGGCGAAGAGCTTGATCGCCTCGGCCTCGTCGGCATCGGTGAAGAGGAGCGGGATATCGTCCTCGACCGCACCTTCGACCAGCAGCGCGGCGAAGGTTTCGGCCCGCTCGCTCCGTTCGCCGACGATGATCCGGCTCGGGTGCAGGTTGTCGTAGAGCGCCCTGCCCTCGCGCAGGAACTCGGGGCTGAACAGGATCCGGTCGGAGCCGGTCTCGGCGCGCATCTGGGTCACGTAGCCCACCGGGATGGTCGACTTGACCACCACGACCGCGTCCGGGTCGGTCGCCAGGACCTTGCGGATGACCCCGTCGACCGAGGACGTGTCGAAAAAGTTTTCCATCGGATTGTAATCGGTCGGCGTCGCCACGATCACGAAGGACGCCCCGGTCACCGCCGCGTCGAGATCGGTGGTCGCCGTGAGATCGAGATCGCGGGTCGCCAGGTAGTCTTCGAGCTCCGCATCCTCGATCGGGCTCTTGCGGGCGTTGACCATGTCGACACGACCTTGGGTGATGTCGACCGCCACCACCGTGTGGTTCTGTGCCAGCAACACGGCGTTCGAAAGGCCCACATAGCCCAGACCCACAACGGCGATTTTCATCTCTACTCTCCACCTGATGCTGCGCCCGCCCCGGGGGCGGTCCGTTGGCACCGGCTGTATAGGCGGATTTGGGCGGTAGTAAAACGCCGGAAAGGCCACGCTGTGGCAAGGATCTGTCGCCAAACCGGAAACACCCGGGCCGCGCGTCGCCGCGGTCGGCTCTGTCGGCTCAACCCGCCACCAGCGCCCGGCATTCGTTGCACGCGAAGGCGCTGTCGCGGTAGGTGAGCCGCCAGCTCGGACGGTTTTCGAGCGCGGCCAGCAACGGCGCGATCGACCGGGTGGTGCGCGAGACGCGGCTGCCGGTCTGGATCAGCTCGCGCAGCGCCGCTTCCGGCGTGAGCCGCACGCGCATATTCTCGGCATCGGGCGCATAGCTTGGAAAGACAAAGGCGGCGAGATCGAGCGCCGTGCCCACCGGGACCCGTGGCGCTGTGCGATCCCCGCCCGCCTCGGCGCCCGCGACCTCGACGAACGCCCGCAGCTCGGGCAGCGCCGCCGCGCCCGGCTTGAGATTGGGCCGGGTCGGGAAGGCGAACAGCCTGTGCCCTTCGGTCGCGAGCGCGACGTGATCGTCGGCGGCCTGCACCGCACCCTCTCCGACCAGCACCGTCGCAAGGGTCGATTTGCCGCTGCCGCTCGCCCCGGAAAAGATCAGCGCCCGCCCCGCGAGCGAAACGGCGCTGGCATGCAGCTGGGCCGCCACCCGCTCCGGGCCGATGAGACCGTCCATGATCTCGCGCAGGAGGTGGAACCGGGTCAACTCGTAGCTCGCCACACCCCAGACCGGCGCGCCGTTGCGAAACACCCCGTAGCCCGCACCCGCCTGCAGCACGTCGAGGCGCAGCGGCCGGCCGGACGCAAACGGGCGCTCCTGTTCCAGCCCGAGCGGCGCAAGCGCCCGGTCGAGGTCCTCGACCAGGGTTGCGTCTTCGCTCGCGACGGTCACCGCGCGCGCGTCGAGGCTCAGATGCCGGGTCGTGCCTGCGGCGACCGGCCGGTAGGGCGCTGCCGTCGGGAACGGCCGCTGGGCGGTCAGAAATATCCCGTCCGCGCTCCAGCGGGCCAGCGTCGCTTCGACAGCGCCCCGCACCGCCGCTTCTGGCTGGTCCAAGGTCGCGGCGATGGTCCGGACCACGGCCGCGGCGTCCGGCGTGGCACGCAGGTGGTCGATCAACATCGCGCCGAACGCATTTGTTGCGACCATCGCCCCGCTTTCGCGGTTGTGCGCGATCACGCTGTCACCGAGCGGCAGACATTCGACATGCGCAAGGGCGCCGGCGAAGGCCGCGCCGGACGGGTCTGCGGGGGTTACCATCCGCGACCGCGCGACCCGGGCCACGCGGCGCGCCTCCCGAGCAAGCGGAAGATCCGGTTGGGCATGGGCCGGTAAGGGGCCGGTACGGGCCTGTCGCTCGAAACCACGTCTCACGCTCCGACTTCGGCCCGGACGGCAGGCCCTGCGCGGCGACTGTACCGGCAATTCCCGCGCAGCTCAATCCAACGGCGATTCGCCAGGCACCGGTGGCGCAGGCCTCTTTACGCCGCACAACCGCCGCCCCGTGCGGGCATTTCCCGGCGTCGGCTCAGGCCCCGGGCCCGTCCAACCCCTTGGAACATGGGGGCTGCGACATCGTCCCATGGATCCCGCCGCCGCCTTTGTTTCGCCGTTTTTGTTTTGGATAAAGTGTTGACGTTAAAGCGGCATTGTTTCCCACGAACCGCACTGGGCAGCAGACGAACCGAGGAACGGGCAGGCACTGAGATGAGACGAGAAGCGCCCCTGATAGGCGAACCGGTCGAAGTATTCAACATCGAGAGGCCACGGGAGGACGAGATCGATGTGCTCAGTCTTGTCCGCGCCCTGTGGCGCGGCAAACTGTGGATCGTACTCGCGGTTCTGATCGCCCTGGGCTGGGGATGGTACCGGGCGAATATCGCCGCGGTGCCGCTCTACACCGCCCAGACGGTCGTCGCGATGGAAACGCGCGACGAAAACGTCCTCGACCTCGCAGGCGTGGTGACCGGCCTGCCGGGAACGCTCGGCACGATCAACACCGAACTTGGCGTGTTGCGCTCGCGCGGCCTGGTCGAAAAGCTCGTCGTCGCGCTCGACCTCGCGGCCGACCCGGACTTTGCGCCGCGCCCGCTTGCGGTGCCGGAGGATGGCGCGGCCACGCCCGGGACCGCCGCCGAGATCACCGCCGAAACCGGACCCGAAACCGGCACCGTGACCGATGCGCTGGCCCGCGATGCGGCGGCCGGCGACACGACGGCCCGCAGACGCCTCGACGCGGTGATCGACCGGGTGCTGTCGCGGCTCTGGGTGGGCGTCGTACCCGACAGCTATCTGTTCCAGATCGCAGCGACGACGGCCAACGCGGAAAAATCGGCACTGATCGCCAATACCCACGCGCGGCTCTACATCGAAGACCAGATCGAAGTGAAATACCGCGCGACCGAACAGGCCACCGCCTGGCTCACCGACCGGCTCGGCACGCTGCAGACCGAGCTGGAAGAGGCCGAAAGCGCGGTCGAAGCCTTTGCCACCGAAAACCGCATCACCCGGTCGGAAGACCTCGAACTCATGAACCAGCGGGTTGACGACGCCCGCGACAGGCTGGCCGAGCTGGAAACCCGCACCGCCACGTTGACGGCCCGGCGCGACGCGCTCGACGCCGCCGCCGCCGCCCGCGACTGGGCCGCGGCGATGGCCGTGGCCGGCGATCCGACGTTGGACCGGTTGATCGAGCGCGGCGCGAGCGACGGCGATATTGCCGAACGCCTCGACATTGCGCGCGCGCGGCTCGACGTGAGCCAGGCCCGCGCCGCCGAACAGCGCGCCACGCTTGAAGAATCGATCGACGTGCTGCGTGCGGATTACGCCCGCCAGTCCGACAACCTCGTCGCCTACCAGCAGCTCGAACGCGAGGTCATGGCCTCGCGCACGATCTACGAATATTTCCTCGGGCGGCTCAAGGAGCTGTCCGCCCAACAGGGCAACCTGCGCGCCGACAGCCGGATCGTCTCGCCGGCAGCCGTTCCGGCAAGCCCCTCCTCTCCCGTCAAGATGCGTATTTACACCGTGATGCTGTTCATCGGCCTGGTCGTCGGCGCCGGGATCGTCCTGCCCTGGGAGCTGCTCCACACCGGGCTGCGCACCGGGCCGGAACTTGAAGCGGCGACGGGACGCCCGGTGATGGGGCAGATCCCGCTCGTCCCGCGCAGCGAAAAGCGCGAGGTGCTGAGCTATTTCGTCGACAAGCCGACCTCGATGGCGGCCGAAGCGGTGCGCAACCTGCGCACCTCGATCGTGATGTCGAATGTCGATCAGGCGCCCCAGGTCATCATGCTGACCTCGTCCCTGCCCGACGAGGGCAAGACGACCACCGCGATCGCCTTGGCGCAGAACTTCACCGGGCTGGGCAAACGGGTGCTGTTGATCGAGGGCGACATCCGCCACCGGGTGTTCCGCGACTATCTCGATCTGAAAAAGACCAAGGGCCTGCTCGCGGTGCTCTCCGGTCAGCTCGAGCTTTCGCAGGCTGTCGAGCGCAACTACCTGATCGACGCCGACGTCCTGGTCGGCGAGCGTGCGGCGATGAATGCGGCCGACGTGTTTTCCTCGGCCCGGTTCCGCAATCTGATCGCCGAGGCGCGCCGCGCCTACGACGTCGTCATCATCGACACCCCGCCGGTGCTGCTCGTGCCCGACGCCCGGGTGGTGGCGAAACTCGCCGACGCGGTGATCTACGCGGTCGAATGGAACGCGACTTCGAAACGCGACGTCACCGCCGGGCTGCGGCTGATGAGCGATGGCGGCATCCGCGTGACCGGGCTCGCGCTCACCCGGATCAATGTCAGGAAACTCAAGCGGTACGGCGAGACCATCGGCTACGGATCCTACAGCACGCACGGGAAATACAGCGCGACCTATCACGAGGTCTGATCCGGGACCGGCTCGGAAACGCCGGCTCGGGCCATCCCGCCGCACCTGCGCGCGCCCTGCCCCGGATCGCCGCCCGGGGCCCTTGGCCATTCCACACGTTATGCGCGTATGCTGTGTTTCTTCTGCACGTTCCGGTTCATTTGTCGTGCAAAAACGG
>JAGRMP010000049.1:0-245 GCA_020441225.1 Maritimibacter sp.
GAAGGGGCAGCGGCTGGCGAAGCGGCAGCCCTCGGGCATGGTTTCGGCCGTGGGCACCATCCCCGGCACCGTCGAAAGCCGCGTCCGCGCCCCGCCGAGAGTGGGAATCGAGGACATCAGCCCGATCGTGTAGGGGTGCTGTGGGTCGTCGAAGACGCGCGCGGCGGGGCCGGTCTCGACGATGGTGCCGGCATACATCACCGCAACATCAGTCGCGAGTTCGGCAACCACGCCCAGGTCGTGGG
>JAGRMP010000049.1:308-4290 GCA_020441225.1 Maritimibacter sp.
TGGATCGTCACGTCGAGCGCGGTGGTGGGCTCGTCGGCGATCAGCAGCGCGGGATTGTTGACCAGCGCCATGGCGATCATCACCCGCTGGCGCATGCCGCCGGACAGCTGGTGCGGATAATCGCGCATCCGCCGCTCGGGTGCCGGAATCCCCACCCGCGTCAGCATCGCCAGCGCCCGCTCATCGGCCTCGGCGCGGGTCGCCTTTCGGTGACACAGCACCGCCTCGGCGATCTGGTCACCGACCCGGAACGAGGGGTTGAGCGAGGTCATCGGCTCCTGGAAGATCATCGTCATCTGGTCGCCGCGCACCCGCCGCAACGCGCGCCCGTCGGACAGGTCCAGAGCCGCGCCATCGAACCGGACCCGCCGCGCCCCGACCCGCGCGATCCCCGGCGGCAGCAACCCCATCAGCGCCAGGGCCGTCACGCTCTTGCCGCAGCCGGATTCGCCGACGATGCAGAGCGTCTCTCCGCGCCGGACCGAAAACGACACGTCCTGCACCTGATCGTTCGGCATGTCGCGAAACCGCAACGTGAACCCCTCCACGTCGAGCAGCGCGGTATCAATGCCTCGCGAGGTTTCAGCTCCGACCATGCACCTTCCGGGGTGTAACCAATTTCATATTGGTAGCAGACTGGGCACGCCATCGAGTCCTGTCAAGCGCCGTAACCCCTGGCAGACCGAAGTGCGCCGCGAATCACGATGGCAGGCAATCGATGCAGAGCCCGCGATTGCCCTTCGGGATCCTCCTCCAGAACGGCATCGGAGGCTTGTTTGATCCGGTCGGACAAAACCACCACGCTGTTTCGGTCGAGCCGCTGAGCCTGAGTGTCACGGACCCGGTCCAACTCGCGGCATATTGCTGTGCAATCGCCTGCCAGGCAGCGGATGATCATGTTTCGCAAGCGGTCGATCCGGGACTGACCGTTCTTTATCAAACGGGCTCGAAATTGCCATGCCGACCGCGATACCGAAACGGGACGTTCCGCATCCTGCACCTTGGGCTCTGGATGGACCCACCCGCGACGCAGCGAACGGCGGTCAAGCTGACATCGCGAGCCACTTGCCGCCACCCGGGGTCGGCGCAAGCTCTCGCTCCCGGACGATGGCCCGACCGCGTGAAAATACCCAGACCGGCAGTCCCCGGACCGTCGTTCCCTCGTAAGGGTTGTACCCGACATTGTCCTTCAGGTCGTCGGCGCCATAGGTGAGCGTCCGCTCGGGATCCCAGATCGCGATGTCGGCATCGAAGCCCTCGGCGATCTGTCCCTTGCCCGGCAGTCCGAAGGCGCGGGCGGGTGCGGCGCTGGTCAGTTCGACGAAGGCCTCCAGTCCCATCCGACCCTCGCTGAGCATGGCGTTGAACATCAGAGGCAGGCGCGTCTCCAGCCCCGGCATGCCGTTGGCGATCCGGTTGAACGGGGCGTCGGGACCATGGGCGAACTTGCCGGTCGCATCCATGCGGTAGGGGGCGTGGTCCGAGGTTACCAGCTGGATCGTGCCGTCGGCGATGGCCTCCCAGAGCGCGTCCTGATCGTCCGGCGTTCGCTGCGGGGGAGAGCACATGAAGCGGGCGGGGGCCTCGCGCTCCAGGACATCGACGGTCATGAAGAGGTAATGCGGGCAGGTCTCGGCCTCGACCCTCACGCCGCGGGCGCGGGCCTGGCGGACGATCTCGGCACCTTCGCGGGTGGAGACGTGGAAGATCATGATCCGCGCCCCGGTGAATTCGGCGAAGCGGCACATGCGGTCGATGGCCTCGATCTCGGCCTCGCGCGGATGCGACAGGGCGTGGTACTTCGGGGCGGTCTCGCCCGCGGCGAGCAGCTTTTCCGTCATGTGGCGGATGAGCCCGTCATTCTCGGCGTGAAAGCACACCAAGGCTCCCTCGCGCCGCGCCACGGCGAGGATGTCGAGGATCGATTTGTCGTCCTGTCGCACCTTGTCATAGGTGGTGAAGATCTTGATCGAGCGGTGGCCCTCGTCGATCAGCCGGGGAATGTCCTCGCTCAGGTTTCCGTCGCCGGTATCGGAAACGATCATGTGAAAGGCATGGTCGATCACGGCGCCCTTTCGGGCGAGGGCGGCATAGTCGGCAACGACCTGGCGCATCCGGTGGCCGGGGTGCTGCGCGGCGAAGGAGACCACCGTCGTGGTGCCGCCGAACGCGGCCGAGCGGGTGGCGGTCTCGAACGTGTCGGCGTTCAGCAGGCCGGCGCCCGAGACCTGTTCGATATGGCAATGGGTGTCGACGCCGCCGGGCAGCACCAGGCGGCCCGTGGCATCGATCTCGCGGGTCGCCGTGCCGGCGAGGTTCGCGCCGATGGCGGCGATCCTGCCGCCCGAGATACCGATGTCGAGAAGGCCGGTCCCGGTCGCGGTGACGGCGGTTCCGCCGCGGATGAGGAGGTCGAAGCGAGAGGTGTTCATGGCGGTTTCGAAGCTCTGATTGAATTCCGGCATTCCGAGTGTATACCATTTCGAACATCTTGAAAGGCGATGCGTGGCGTTTGCCCGCCAGATCCGCCTCTTGGGGAGAGATGGCCGTGGCCGAGACTGCGCAGACCTTGAGCGATTCCGCCTTTCAGCGAATCAAGGCGATGATCCTGGATGGTACCCTGGAGCCGGGCACGCGCCTGAGCGAGAAGAAATTCGCCGATCGCCTCGGCGTATCACGGACCCCGGTGCGCGAGGCGATCGGGCAGTTGCTCAGCGAGGGGCTCGCCAGCAGGTCGGCCGGCGGGGCGCCGGTGGTCGCGATGGTCTCGCTGAGCGACATCATGGAGATCCTGCATGTCCGCAGCCTTCTGGAGTGCGAAGCGGCCAGAAAGGCGGCGCTTTCGGGCAAGCCTTTGGACGAATTGCGGGCGATTCGGGCGCAGATTGCGGGGTTTCTGGACGGGCCGCGCCCAAGTTCGGCCGAGCATTCGGCGCTGGACATGCGGCTGCACGGCGCCATCGCGCAGATGGCCGGATCTAAACTGCTGGCCGACCTGATCGAAGCGCTCAAGACCAAGACGCGGATGTTCGACCAGGGCTCGATTCCGGACCGGCTGATCCCGGGTTGCCACGAACATCTTGCGATCATCGACGCGGTCGCGGCGAGCGACCCGGATCAGGCCGCGGCGGCGATGCGGCTGCACCTCGGCAACGTCCGCGAAGCGATCATCGCGCATATCTATCATCCGTTCTGATGCGCCGGACTGTCGCGAGACCGGAGGGGCGAAGAGCGGTGTTGACTCGGCATGCACCCTGTATACCATTCGCCTCGAACGCATGGTTCCTGGGGAGTTCGCCATGAGTGCGCAAGATGTGCAGCGACCGACGGGCGGGATCGTCCTCGCCATCACGTTCCTGTACTACCGCGATCTGCCCACTGCGATGGCGTTCTACGAGGACATCCTCGGCTTCGAGCTGGCCATCGACCAGGGCTGGTCGAAGATCTACCGCATCGACGGGCAGGCCCATGTCGGGCTCGTGGACGAGGCGCGCGGAATGCAGAACTGGGCCGAGGACAAGACCGTGCAGATCTGCCTTCGGGTGGCGGACGTGGATGCCTGGCACGCCTGGGCCGCCGCCAACGACGTACCCGGCCTGACCGAGCCGCGCGACAGCGCCGAGCTTGGCATTCGCGCCTTCGTGATGAACGATCCCGAAGGCTACCAGATCGAGGTGCAGACCGCGAAACCCGGACACTGAACCAAGGATCGGGGACCCGACGACGGGACCCCGGGACCACGCAGGAGGGCCGGAAAACCGGCTCCGAGACACCATCGCCCCGGCGACCAACACAGAGGAGTTTCCATGAAATACCTGTCTCAACGCGCGCTGCTGGCCGGTGCGCTCGGCACGGCCCTCGCGGCCCTGACCGCGAGCGCGACCTTCGCGCAGGACAAGTCCGTGACCATCGGGCTGACCGCCGATCCCAGCCATCTCTACCCGCTGGCGGGCGAGGAGCTGTCGTCCAACATCATGTACTA
>JAGRMP010000441.1 GCA_020441225.1 Maritimibacter sp.
TGCCCCGCGTTGATCTGCTGCGGCGATGCCACAGCAATGACGGCGGGGGCCGCTTGGGCGCCTTCGGGCGTAGGCGTGTACGTGGGGATAGGCGTGCGCGTCGGCTCAGACTCGTTGCGTCCGCCGCAACCGGCAAGGGCCAGCAGGGCAATCGCCAGTCCTAACAACAACCAGATTCGCAAACCAGGCGACTGTTTCGCCATCTTCACAACCACCATTCCAGTGAATGCTACGCTTATCTGTATCGCAAGTTGTCGATAGTGTGTCGTTCATACTACCGCAAAGCCCGATCCCAACCAAATCCACCGGCAGATCATCCTGTCCTCTGGACCGGTGCGCAGTCGAACCGTTCCAAAGCATACTTACAGAGGCAGGTTTTTGCTTGTCGATGACGGTACGAAATGGGTACGTACTATGCACCACGAATTATCTTCCCACTTACAAGGAGACCCCACATGAAGGACAGCATGACCCCCAAGGAACGCTGGCTGGCGGTGTTGACGCGGTCTACGCCGGATCGAATGCCGATGGACTACTGGGCGACGGAGGAAGCCAACGCCAAGATGTTGGGTCACCTTGGCTGCGATACGGTGTGGGAGATGTTCGAGAAACTGCACATCGACCGCGTGGTAGGGGTGTCGCCGGAGTACGTGGGGCCGTCGTTTGCGGCGGAGTATGACATGTTCGGCTGCCGCTTCGTCAACATCGACTACGGCACCGGCAGTTACCGCGAATGTGTCTACCACCCGCTGGCGCAGTACAACTCGGTGGCGGAAATTGAGGCAGACTACACCTGGCCCAGCCCGGACTGGTTCGACTATTCGGGGATTCGCAAGCAGATCGTGGGGAAGGAACAGTACCCGATCCAGGGCGGCGGATCGGAGCCGTTTCTGATCTACGCGCGGCTGCGCGGCATGGAACAGGCCTACATGGATCTGCTCTTGCAGCCCGAATTGGTGGCCTATTGCCTGGACAAACTTTTCGATCTGGCCTACGAGAACACACGCCGTATCTACGAGCAACTGCCCGGCCAGGTGATGCTCTCGTACGTGGCCGAGGACTTCGGCTCACAGGAAAGTCTGCTCTTCGCGCCCAAGACGCTGCGCGAGGTCTTCTTTCCGCGCATGAAGCGCATGATGGACCTCGCCCACGAAAATGGCACGTACGTCTTCCACCACAGCGACGGCGCCATCCTGCCCATCATCCCCGACCTCATCGCCACGGGGATCGACATCCTCAACCCCATTCAGTGGCGCAGCAAGGGCATGGACCGCGCCCACCTCAAGGCGACGTTCGGCGATCAGATCATCTTCCACGGGGCCATGGACAACCAGCAGACACTCCCCTTCGGCAGCGTCGAGGACGTGCGCCGCGAAGTCGAAGAGAACATCGCCGTCCTCGGCGCGGGGGGCGGCTACATCCTGGCGCCCTGCCACAACATCCAGGCCGTCAGCCCGCCGGAGAACATCGTGGCGATGTACGAAACCGCGTACGCGGTGGGGTGAAGAAGCAGAAATGCACCGCAAAGGCGCAAAGGACGCAAAGAAGAGAGAAGGACACGGATTTCAGGACATGCAGGACACAGAAATAGACGAGAGATATTTTTCGTGAATAGTGACTTTTTTTCTTTCTCTTCTCTCTGCGGTCCTGAGTGTCCTGAAATCCGTGTCCCTCTCCCTCTCTCCCTCTCTCCCTTCTCTTTTCTTTGCGTCCTTTGCGGTGAACTCTTTAGATCGCCACCGGCGGCGCGTCCGCGGTGAGGATCAGGCGGTTGAGTTCGTGGATGTCCTCGTCGATGATGCGCTCCAGCGTGGACAGTTGACCGTCGATCTGGCCGCTGTAGTCGTCGACCAGGGCCAGGGCGGACTCGGTGGGGGCGGCGTCGGCTGTGCCGAGGATCGACAAGAGCGAGGACAATTTGGCGTTGAGCCGCGGCCGGTTGGTGAGGCTGTAGGTGTTCTTCTGCTCACCGGGCTGGATCAGCGCATCCTCCACGTCGCCCAGTTTCTTGAGAATGTCCTCGCACTTCGCCACCACCGCGGCTTCGTCGGTGAGGCGTTTGTGCCAGTGTTCCACCTGCCCGCGGACAGTGCGCAGCTTGTTGACGCCCTTGTGCGCGTCCGAAATCTTGGCGATGACGGAGCGGATGGCGTCGAACTGGGCCTTGAGCACATCGTCGGCAATGTCCACGCGCGGATCGGTGGCCACGCGGAAGCACTCGGTTTCGCACTCGTCGCCGATGCAGAAACGCACCTGGTAGTCGCCCGGCGGCACGATGGGGCCTTTGTTGGCTTCGCCCGCAGTCTTGTTGCCCGGCACCTTCTCCGCGCCCGGCAGCCGCAGGTTCCAGACAAAGCGATTCAGCCCCGGTTTCACCGCGATCCACGGGCCAGGTTCCATCATCTTCTTGTTTTCGTCCCAGTCGGCATAGCCGACAGGTTTCGGGCTGAAGGAAACGAGTTCGTTGCCCTCGGCATCGAGGAACGAGAGCTTGACGGCCGTATCCTTGGGCAGGTCGGCGGGCAGTGTGTAGTGGATCAGCACACCGCGCGGCGCACCCTCACCGGCGTCGAGGACGGTGCGCTGGGTGAGGCCGGTATCATCGTCCTTGCGGGCGATGTAGACGGCGCTGGACGCCACATCGTAGACACGTCCTTCGCTGGGCATCCAGTCGGCGAAGAGATCGGGCATCACGCGCACAGTGCGGCGCGGCGGGTAGAGCCGCTGTTCCCCACGCTGGGCGATCTCGCGCAACGGGGACAGATCATCCAGCACCCAGAACGAACGGCCATGCGTGGCCACGATCAGGTCGCCGTGCTTCACCGCCATGTCGAAGACAGGTGACACGGGCAGGTTGCCGCCCGCCCGCTCCCAGTTGACGCCGTCGTCGAAGGAGATGTAGAGACCGCTTTCGGTCCCCGCGTAGAGCAGACCCTGCACCTCGGTGTCACAGCGGACGACGCGGGTGTAGTCGTGGTCGGGGATGCCGTCGGTGATGCGTGTCCACGTGGCGCCGTAGTCGGTGGTCTTGAAGAGGTAGGGCGTGGTGTCGTCGAGTTTGTAGCGGGTGGCGGCGAGATAGGCTGTGGCAGCGTCGAAGGGCGACGGCTCGATGGTCTGCAAGTAGGCCCATTCGGGCAGATCGGTGGGGGTGACGTTGGTCCACGCGCCGCCATTGTCGCGGCTGACGTAGACGAAACCGTCATCGCTGGCCGACCAGAGCAGACCCGCTTGCAGGCTGGATTCGCGGAAGCTGGCGATGGTGGCGTAGTGTTCGGCGCCGCTGGTGTCGAAGGTGATGTCGCCGCCGGAGGGGCCGAGCTTGCTTTTGTCGTTGCGCGTGAGATCCGGGCTGATGGGCTGCCAGGAGTGGCCGTTGTCGGTGGAGCGGAAGACCATCTCACCGCAGGCGTAGAGGACATTCGGATCGTGCGGCGAAAAGAGGATGGGGAAGGTCCACGGGAAACGGTGGGTGAGGTCACGTGGGCCGATGTCGCCGCCGAACTCCTCGGGCCACACGTTCACGAGCTGGATCTGTCCACTGCGCATGTCGGCGCGCTGCAACGAGCCCTGGCCGCCGGGCGAAGATCCCACCGCGCCCACGTAGACGATGTCGGGGTCCTTGGGATCGACGGCGATGAAGCCACTTTCGCCTGTCCCCGCGATGCTGCAATCGCTCCAGGCGACCACACCGCTGCTGGTGTCGTTGGGCACGTAGAGGCTGGAGTTGTCCTGTTGGGTGCCGTAGACGCGGTAGGGGAAGGAATCGTCAACGAAGATGCGGTAGAACTGCGCCGTGAGCTGATTGTAGACGGTGCTGAACGATTCGCCGGCATTGTAGCTGATGCAGGCGCCGCCGTCGTTGCCCTGGATCATGCGGCGGTTGTCGGCGGGGTCGATCCACAGGCCGTGGTTGTCGCCGTGGGGCGTGGCGATCTCCGTGAAGGTCTTGCCGCCGTCGGTGGACTTGTACATCCCATCGCCGGAAGAGGTCATCACCCCTCGTACGGCGTGCTCTCCCATGCCGCAATACACCACGTTGGGGTCGCTTTCGGATACGGCTACGGCGCCAACGGTACCCGTCTTGAAAAAGCCGTCGGAAATATTGTGCCAGATCTGTCCGGCGTCCTCCGTTTTCCAGAGGCCGCCGCCGGTTGTGCCCATATAATAGGTCAGCTGATCGCCGGTGACCCCGCAGGCCGACACCGAACGTCCGCCCCGGAACGGACCGATGCAGCGCCATTTCAAGGGTTGGAAAAAGGTGTTGGCATCCGCAGGTTCAGCCGGTTTATCGGCCTGGTTCTGGCCGGCAGCAAAACCGGCGCCCATCAGCAGCAGGCCGGCGATAAGGAGAATTTTCATACCCTGTTTGTTCATGTAGTTTTAAAGTGTTAAATTTAGTGAGATGTTCTAAATTTCCGGTTGAAAAATTGTCCGACCTTCTTGTTTAATCATTTTATCAGGAGCAGAAAACGTAGTCTCCGCCATACCGGTGATTATCCAATAAAACTGATTACTAAATTCTTGATTATGAAAAAAGGATTAGCCATCATAACGGGTTTAGGGATGACCCTGGGTCTGTTCGGACAAACGGCGACCCAAACCATACGGGGAACGGTGGTTGACAAGGAATCCAAATTCCCGCTGATCGGGGTCAATGTGATCCTGGTGGAAGCGGAAGGTGAGTTGAAAGGAACGGTCACGGATCCGGAAGGGGTATATGTACTGGAAAACGTCCCTGTCGGCCGGCGAGCATTGGAATTCAGTTATCTGGGTTATGAAAAGGTTTTGCAGGGCAATATCGTGGTCACATCCGGCAAGGAGGTGATTGTGGATGCAGAGCTGGAAGAATCCGCTGTTGAATTCGGGACGGAAGTGATCGTGACCGCCCAAAGCCAGGGAGATGCCCGAAACGAAATGGCCCCGGTAAGCGCCCGGCAGTTCAGCGTAGAGGAAACCGACCGGTACGCCGGCAGTCGCGGAGATCCCGGAAGGATGGCCTCCAATTTTGCGGGAGTCCAGGGCGCCGACGATTCCCGGAACGATATCGTCATCCGCGGGAATTCCCCACAGGGGCTGCTCTGGCGTTTTGAAGGGGTCAATATTCCCAATCCCAACCACTTTGCCATTTCAGGTACGGCCGGCGGCCCCCTGACCATCCTGAACAATAAGTACCTGGACAATTCGGATTTCTTCACGGGTGCTTTTCCCGCTGAATTCGGCAACGGGATCGCCGGCGTGTTCGACCTCCGGATGCGGAACGGGAATGCCAAACGCCATGAGGTCAGCGCCCAATTGGGATTTCTCGGTACGGAATTGTTCGCAGAAGGCCCGTTGACCAGGGAAAAAAAATCGTCCTACCTGGTTTCTTACCGCTACTCTACACTCAGCCTGTTCAGTTTTCTGGGCATAAAAGTGGGCACGGATGCGATCCCCAAATACCAGGATGGCGCTTTCCGCCTGAATTTCCCTACCAAACAAGGCGGCAGTCTGGCGCTTTGGGGCATCGGGGGCCGAAGCCGGATCGAAGTGATCAAAAGCGACCTGGAATCTCCTTCAGAACTCGACAATCCCGATCTTTATTCGGAAAGCGACCGCGATCAGATCTTCAAATCGGAAATGGGCGTCGTCGGGCTCACTTATACCCGCCCGCTGAATATTTCCTCCTTCTTCAAAGCCACCTTTTCGGCATCCACCCAATTCATCAAAGCCGACCACTGGAAGATCATCCGGCATGTGGAGAACGACCGGTTCGTGATCGACAGCCTTCCGCTGCCCCGTATCCTGTCTTACGGCATGCGGGAGAGCAAGTATTCCGCCTATCTGTCCTACAATACGAAACTCAGCAAACTGACCACCCTGAAAGCCGGATTGAACACGGATTATTTTGCCTTCACCTATGTCGACAGTTTTCGGACCGTG
>JAGRMP010000050.1:0-2329 GCA_020441225.1 Maritimibacter sp.
TTTTGCGGCTAATCACCCCTGCAGGCACCCGTAGCTCAGCTGGATAGAGCGCTGCCCTCCGAAGGCAGAGGCCAGAGGTTCGAATCCTCTCGGGTGCGCCAGTTTCGCCTGCATTGCCGCCTTGCGCCTTGAGCGCATCGATCGGTCCGGGTTTGCTTCTCATCCACCGGCGCGCCAGGGCCTTGGCTAACGCGATGGGATCGCGTCGGAATTCGGCGTTGTGGTGGCGCCCTCCCGCGGGTCGGCCCATGTCGGCACATGTCGGGTTTCGGGCGTGGCCCGCGGCCGGTGCGCCGCTACGCTGCCCGGGTGACCTCGGCGCGCAGCCAGTCGCGCAGTGCGGCGAGCGGGGGCAGGTTTTCCTGCTCGGCGCGCCAGGCCAGCCAGTAGCTGCCCTGCATCGGGACCGCCTGGCGGTGGAGCGGCACAAGGTGTCCGGTGGCGATCTCTTCCTGCGCGAGATAGTCCGGCAGCAGCGCGATCCCGATGCCCGAGATGGCCGCCTGGATCATCATCGAAAACTGGTCCATCATCATCACGCTGTCGCTCTGCGCCGCGACCCCGTGCGCTGCGAACCAGCCCGGCCAGGCGTTGGGGCGCGATTGCAGGTAGAGCAGCGTGTGGTCGGTCATGCGGGCGGGGTCGGTCAGGTCATGGGCGGCGGCGAAGCCGGGCGCCGCGCAGGCCGTCACCCGTTCATCGAACAGCTTGAGATGCTGCAGCCCCGGCCAATCCGCCTCGCCGAAATAGATCGCCGCATCGAAGGTGTCGGTGGTGAAATCGACCCGGTTGATCCGGGTCGACAGGTTCACGAAGATGCCGGGATGATCGGTCAGGAACCGCGCGAGCCGGGGGCCGAGCCAGCGGGTCGCGAAGGTCGGCAGCACAGCGAGCGATATGGTGCCGCCCTCGGGGTTGGCCACCACCGTGGCGCTGGCGCGCTGGATCAGATCGAGCGCCCTGGCGAGCTCGCGGTGATACGACAGCGCGGCCGGGGTGGGGATCAGCTTCTTGCGGCTGCGGGTAAACAGCTCGCGTCCGAGCTGCCCCTCCAGCCCGGCGATCAGCCGGCTGACGGCGCCCTGGGTCAGATGCAGTTCCTGCGCTGCGGCGGTGACCGACCCGTTGCGTATCACCGCGTCGAGCGCCAGCAGCATTCGGGTGGAGGGAAGAAACCGACGGGGTCGCATAACCATTCCGTTTTGGCATGAGTTGATGCCGAATACTGCATTTTTTCCCGCTCTGTCACCTGATATCATCGGGAAACGACATGATTAGGCGAGAAGAAAGGGCGGATCCATGGCCGAGACTTCACACAAGGGCATCGCGTTCGACTGGTCCGATCCGTTTTTCCTGGACGACCAGCTGACCGACGAGGAACGGATGATCGGCGAAACCGCCACGGCCTTCGCCAGGGACCGGCTGCTGCCCGGTGTGAGCGACGCCTATCTCGAGGAAACGACCGATCCCGGGATCTTCCCCGACATGGGCGCGCTCGGGCTGCTCGGCGTGACCGTGCCCGAGCAATACGGCGGGGTCGGGGCCTCCTACGTCGCCTACGGGCTGGTCGCCCGCGCGGTCGAGGCCGTGGACAGCGGCTATCGCTCGATGCTGTCGGTACAATCCTCGCTGGTGATCTACCCGATCCTGGCCTACGGCTCGGAAGCGCAGAAGAAGACCTACCTGCCCGGGCTCGTCAGCGGCGAAACCATCGGCTGTTTCGGGCTGACCGAACCGGAGGCCGGGTCCGATCCGGCGGGGATGAAGACCCGCGCCGAGAAGACCGCGACCGGCTACCGGCTGACCGGTTCGAAGATGTGGATTTCGAACGCCCCGATCGCCGATGTCTTCATCGTCTGGGCCAAGTCCGAGGGCCATGGCGGCAAGATCCGCGGGTTCATCCTGGAAAAGGGCATGGCGGGCCTGTCGGCACCCAAGATCGAGGGCAAGCTCAGCCTGCGGGCCTCGATCACCGGCGAGATCGCGATGAACGGCGTCGAGGTCGGCGAGGACGCCCTGCTGCCCCATGTCGAGGGCATCAGCGGACCGTTCGGCTGCCTGAACCGGGCGCGCTACGGCATCTCCTGGGGCGTGATGGGGGCGGCGGAAGACTGCTTCGTGCGGGCACGGCAATACGGGCTGGACCGCCACCAGTTCAAACGCCCGCTGGCCGCGACCCAGCTCTACCAGAAGAAACTCGCGGACATGCAGACCGACATCGCCCTGGGGCTCCAGGCCGCGCTGCGGGTCGGCCGGCTGATGGATGAAGGCCGCTTCGCGCCCGAGATGATCTCGATGGTCAAACGCAACAATTGCGGCAAGGCGCTGG
>JAGRMP010000050.1:2397-9336 GCA_020441225.1 Maritimibacter sp.
ACCTCGAGACGGTGAACACCTATGAGGGAACCCATGACGTGCACGCGCTGATCCTCGGGCGGGCAATCACCGGCCTGTCGGCCTTCGCGTAGGGCCGCGCCATGGCAGGAAACGCCCCGCTCTCCGGGCTGAAGGTGATCGAACTGGCCCGGATCCTCGCCGGGCCCTGGATCGGTCAGACACTGGCCGATCTGGGCGCCGAAGTGGTGAAGGTCGAAGCCCCCGGCGGCGATGACACCCGGACATGGGGGCCGCCCTTCGTCACCCGGCGCGACGCGGAGGGCCGCGAGGAAACGGTTTCGGCCTATTTCCAATGTGCCAACAGGGGCAAGCGCTCGGTGGTCTGCGATTTCGACGACCCGGCCGATCTGGCGGACCTCAAGGAGATGATCGCCGGGGCGGATGTCCTGATCGAGAACTTCAAGGTGGGCGGTCTGGCGAAATTCGGACTGGATTACGCCAGCCTCGCCAGAACCAATCCCGGGCTGGTCTACGCCTCGGTCACCGGGTTCGGCCAGACCGGGCCGCGGGCCGGACAGCCCGGGTACGATTTCATGATCCAGGGCATGTGCGGGATCATGGATCTGACCGGCGACCCCGACGGCGAGCCGCAAAAGGTGGGGGTCGCCTGGATCGACCTGTTCGCCGGGCTGTACGGGGTGATCGGCATCCAGGCCGCGCTGGCCGAACGCGCGCGGTCCGGCCTGGGCCAGATGATCGACGTGTCGCTGCTCGATTGCGGCGTGGGGGTGCTGGCGAACCAGGCGGCCAACCACCTCATCGGCGGCACCGAGCCGCGCCGCATGGGCAACGCGCACCCCAACATCGTGCCCTACCAGGTGTTTCCCACCGCCGACGGGCATCTGATCATCGCCTGCGGCAACGACCGGCAGTTTGCGGCCCTGTCCGAGGTCCTGGAGCTTGCCGGCCTGGCAGCCGATCCCGCCTATGCGACCAATCCAGCGCGGGTCGAGAACCGCGACGCGCTGTGCGCGACGATAGCCGCGCGGACGGGAGGCTGGGACAAGGGCGCGCTGATCGCCGCGCTGGAGGCGGCGGGCGTGCCGGCCGGCCCGATCAACTCGGTGGCCGAGGCGCTCGCCGATCCGCAGATCGAAGCGCGGGGGATGAAGATCTCGCCAGACGGGATCGACAGCCTGCGGACCCCGCTCCGGTTCTCGCGCAGCGCCCTTACCCTCGACCGCGCGGCGCCGATGCTGGCGCGGCCTCGCAAGAGCTGACCCGGGGCAGGTCGGTGCGGACGCCCGAGACCGGGCGCGGTCGGGTCTTGCCTGCCGGTATGGACTTGGTGCATACCAGTTGGACAAGAGGAGTGCAGAGATGGCAGCGTCGGACCGGATTTCCGCCTTTGTGAAGACCTCCCTGGCGCAGGCGGAGGACACCAGGCCCCTGTACCAGAAGATCGCCGAGGCGCTCACCGAAGCGATCGGGACCGGGGCGCTGGGGGTGGATCGCAAGCTGCCGAGCGAGCGGTCGCTGGCGGCCCATCTCGGGGTCAGCCGGGTGACGGTGCGCCGGGCGCTGGACGAGCTCGCGGCCAGCGGGCTGTTGAAGCGCCGTCAGGGCGCGCGCAGTTCGCTGGGCCCGCGGGTGGAAAAGACCATCTCGACCCTGCTCGGTTTTTCCGAAGAGCTGCGGGCGCGTGGCAGCCAGCCCGGCGAACGCTGGCTGATGCGCCAGGTGTCCCTGCCGACGCCGGCGGAATCCATGGCGCTCGGCGTGTCTCCCTTCGACAATGTGGTGCGCATGCTGCGGATCCGGCTGGGCGACGGCGTGCCGATCGCGATCGAGCGCGCGACCATTCCGCAGGCCTTCCTGCCGTCGCCGGACCTGGTGCAGGGCTCGCTCTACAAGGCGTTGAGAGATCTGGGGTTTTCGCCCGCGCGCGGGGTCCAGCGGATCCGGGCGGGGGTGATGACGCGGGGCGAAGCCGAGGCGCTCGACAGCGATCTCGGCAGCCCGCTCCTGATCGTCGAGCGGCGCTGCTTTCTGGCCGACGGGCGGGCGGTCGAGTTTACCGAGACCCGCTACCACGGCGAGCGTTACGACTTCGTCTCCGAGCTTCAGAACGACCAGTTCGGGTGAGCTGCCGTCCGGCGCGGCGTGGACCATACCAGTTGGAGCATTGTTGACAACTGGCATTGTCGTGGTGTTGCCTCGATCCAAAGGAGGCCCCCATGAGCCGGATTCTCGATCACCTTCGCGGACACCTTGTGGTCTCCTGCCAGCCGGTTGTCGGCGGGCCGCTGGATCGGCCCGAGATCGCCGCTCGGTTCGCGCTGGCAGCCCTCGACGGCGGGGCGCGGGGCCTGCGCATCGAGGGGATCGACAACCTCGAGGCGGTCCGGGCGGTGACCGATGCGCCGATCATCGGGCTGATCAAGTCGGACCGGACAGACACCGACGTGCGGATCACCGCCACGGTGGCGGAAGCCCAGGCGCTGGCCCGCACCGGCGCCGATATCGTCGCCTTCGACGCGACCGACCGACCGCGGCCGGCCGCGGTCGCCGAGATCGTCGCGGCGATCCACGCCGAGGGCAGGCTGGCGATGGCCGATTGCGCGACAATCGCCGAGGGCCGTGCCGCGGCAGAGGCCGGCTGCGCCATCGTCGGCTCGACATTGTCGGGCTACACCGGCGCCAACGTCCCTGACGAACCCGATTTCGCGCTCGTCGAGGCGCTCGCCGGACTGGGCCGTTTCGTGATCGCCGAAGGGCGCTACAACATTCCCGACTACGCAAGCCGGGCGATCCGCGCGGGCGCCGATGCGGTTGTCGTGGGCTCTGCCATCACTCGGCCCGAGCACATCACCTCGTGGTTCGTCCGTGCCATCGCGGCGGCAGAAGCGGACCGCAGATCATGACCCTGCTCGCGGTCGATATCGGCGGCACCAAGAGCCTCGCGGCGCTGGTCGAGACGGCGCAGCCGGGAACCGAAGCCGCGCTGGTCGAGAGCGTGACCCTTCCCACCGATCCGAAAGGCACGCCCGATCTATGGCTGGAGACCCTGGCCCGTGCGGTCGCGGGCTGGACCGGGCGCTACAGCGGGGTCGCCGTCGCGGTCACCGGCTATGTCTCGGACGGGTATTGGTCGGCGCTCAACCCCGCGACGCTCGATCTCGCCGGCCGCTACCCGCTGGCCGACAGGCTCCGCGCGCTGTTCGGTCACGACCCGGTGCTCGCCAACGACGCCCAGGCGGCGGCTTACGGCGAGTTCACCCAGGGGGCGGGGCAGGGCGCGGACATGGTGTTTCTCACCGTCTCGACCGGCATCGGCGGCGGGATCGTCACCAACGGCGCGCTCGTCCAGGGCGCCACCGGGCTCGCCGGCCACTACGGCCAGACCCGCGGCCGCGACGGGGTGCGGTTCGAAGACGAGGTTTCGGGCCGGGCGATCGAACGCAAGGCGCGGGCGCTCGGATACGAACTGTCGGTGCCGGAGGTGTTCGCCGCCGCCCGCGACGGCGCGCCCTGGGCCGAAGAGCTGATCGACGGTTCGGCCCGCGGGGTCGCCGCGCTCTGCGCCGACATCCAACTGACCCTCGACCCCGCCCGGATCGTCATCGGCGGCGGGGTCGGGCTGGCGCCCGGTTATCTCGACCGCGTCACCGCCCATCTCGCCGCCCTGCGCACAGACCTTCGACCCGCGCTTTGCCCTGCGGCACTTGGCGCGAATGCAGGCGTTCTGGGAATTGCCGCACTTCACCGAAAAACACACGATAGGGAGACCTGACATGCGTAACAGACATGAGTTCCTCGCGATGACCGCGGCCGCGGCCCTCTTTGCCGGCGCCGCGCACGCGGAAGTGACGGTCCTCGGCTGGCCCGGCGGCCCGGAAGAAGCCGCGCTGCGCGCGGTCACCGAGATCTACAACGCCAGGCCGGATGTGGCCGAGGCCGACAAGGTGGATCTGCTCTTCACCTCGCGCGACGGCTTTTTCGACAAGCTCCAGGTGGATCTCGCGGCGGGCTCGACCGCCTTCGACGTCAACCTGATCGCGACCTATTCGATCGGCAAATACGCGCCCTTCATGGAGCCGATCACGCTGTCGGACGAGGCCGACGCGGTGTTCGGGCCGACCGTGCTCAAGACGATGCAATACGACGGCGCCCAGTACGGCGTGCCGACCGATCTGTCGCTGCACTTCCTCTATTACCGCACCGATCTGATCGACGCATTGCTGGCCGACGATGCGGCAAAGGCGAAATATGCCGAGATCGCGCAGGAACATCTCGGCGAGGCGCTGGAGCCGAAAGCGCCCGAGGACTGGACCTGGAAGGATTTCGTCGCCAACGCGCTCTACTTCAGCCAGTCGGTCAATCCCGACAGCCCGACCCGCTACGGCACCGTGATCCAGGCCAAGAACCTGCTCTTCAACATGATGGTCTTCCATTCCTGGCCGCGCAGCTACGGCGGCAACTGGATGGATGACGCGGGCAACATCACCGTCGACAGCGAAGCCTACCGGACCGCGCTGGAGATGGCCAAGATGCTGCTCGATCTCGGGGCGAGCCCGGCGGATTCGACCTCCTACGAATATGCCGAGGCCAACGCGGCCTATTCCTCGGGCCAGGTGGCGGCGATGGTGCAGTGGAACGCGGCCGCGGGCGAGCTCTCCGAAGCCCAGCCCGAGACCGGCACCTATGCGCCGCCCGCGGGCCCCGAGGGGCGGTTCACCCATATCCACGGCCTCGGCCTCGGTCTCAACGCCGCCGCCGAGAACAAGGAGGGCGCCACCGCCTTCCTGCAATGGCTCTCGACCGAGGAAGCCGCGCTCGCCTATGCCGCCGCCGGCGGCGCGCCGGGCCTGGCCGCCGAGACCGCGGCGAAGCTTGCGGACGACCGGCCCGACCTGGTGCAGGTCGGCGACTACGCCTCCAACTACGGCTTCGTGATGAACGGCGGCACCTCGGCCAACGCGCTCTCGGTCTATGAAGAACAGGCCAAGGAGTTTACCGGATACTGGGCCGACACCCAGGATCTCGACACCGCGCTCGCCAATACCGAAGCCGCGATGACCGAGCTCCTGAAATAAGAACTCTCCCGGCGCGGCGGCCCTTTCGGGGGTCGCCGCATCGCTCCAGAGGACCCGCGCCCCATGCCTTCGCGTTCCAAAGCCACGAAATACAGACTTGAGAACGCGGTGCTCGCCAGCCCGACGGTGCTGTTCCTGCTCGCGATCCTCGGCTTTCCGGTGATCCTCAGCCTCGTCTACGGGTTTTCCGAAACCACCTTTCAGACCCTGACGACGCCCGAATTCACCGGGCTCCAGAACTTCCGCGAGGTGATCGCCGACGACACCTTCTGGAACGCGGCCTGGTTCTCGCTGCGCTTCGGCACGATCACCGCGCTCCTCGAATGCGCGCTCGGGCTCCTGCTCGCGGTCTATCTCGCGCCGCTTGCCCAGCGGCACGGCTGGATCGTCGCCGTACTCATCATCCCGATGATCGTCGCGCCGGCGATGATGGGGCTGATGTACCGGCTGGTGCTGCATGAATTCGCCGGCTCGGTCCCGCATTATCTCTACAGCTGGTTCGGGTCGTCACCCGCCTTCCTCGCGCCCAGGAACGTCTTCTACACCGTGGTCGTCGCCGAGACCCTGCAGTGGACGCCCTTCGCCTTTCTGCTGTTCCTCACCGCCTACCAGTCGATCCCGCAGGAGATGCGCGAGGCGGCGGCGGTGGACGGCACCCGTCCCTGGCGGCAGTTCTGGAAGATCGAACTGCCGCTCATGGTGCCGACGCTGTTCGTCGCGGTCTTTATCCGCTTCATCGACGGCTTCCGGGTGTTCGACAATATCTACACGCTGGTGGGTTCCGGCCCCGGCGGCTCGACCACCTCGATGTCGATCTACATCTACGAGACCTTCCTGCGCCGGGGCGAAATCGGCAAGGCGATGGCGGCGGCGATCCTGCTGTTCGGCTCGGCCTTTGTCGTGCTCTCGGTCGCGCAATGGCTGCTCAGGAGGAAGGCGCAATGAGACGCCGCATGGCCCCACGCTGGATCGTCTTCGCGATTGCCGCTTTCGTGCTCAATTTCCCGGTGCTGTCCACCTTCATCACCGCCTTCAAGAGCTCCAGGGAAGTGAGCCGCAACCCGTCGCTCTGGATCGAGGCGCCGACGCTCGAGAACTTCGCCACCGTGCTCACGATCAGCGACCGGCTCAACGTCTACCACTACCTGTGGAACTCGCTCGTCGCGGCGCTGATCGGGGCGATCCTGCCGATGATCGTGGCCTTTCCGCTGGCCTGGCCGATGGTGCGGCGCGGGCTCGGGCGCGGCGTGCTGTTCCCGCTCGTGGTCAACCTGCGCGCCCTGCCGCTCATCATCTTCGCGATCCCGCTCTACATGATGTACGCGACCGTGGGCCTCCTCGACACGCGGCTCGGCCTCGGGCTGATCCTCGCCGTGGTCAACCTGCCGCTCACGCTGATGCTGCTCGTCAACGCCGTCGCCGACATCCCCGCCGAGCTCGAAGAAGCCGCCCGGATGGACGGGGCGCGCACCGGGCGGCTGCTCTTGCGCGTCGTCCTGCCGCTCACCCGGCCCGCGCTCGTCACCACCTTTGTCTTCGGCTTCATTACCGCCTGGAACGAGTTCCTGTTCGGGCTGATGCTGACCACCCGCGAGGCGGTGCCGATGACGGTGGGAGCCTCGTTCTTCTTCGCGACCTCGGGAGGCGGCGTGAAATGGGGCGTCGCTGCCGCGGTCATGGTGGTGGCCGCGCTGCCGCCCCTGGTTCTGGGTCTCGTGATGTATCGCCGGATCACCGGTTCGATGGTCGCGGGCGCCGTGAAAGGATAAGTCATGTCGGAAATCCGCCTTGAAAACCTGGTGAAATCCTTCGGCGCTGCGGACGTCATCAAGGACGTGTCGCTGACCGTCGCCGAGCGCGAGTTCTGCGTCTTCGTCGGCCC
>JAGRMP010000442.1:0-435 GCA_020441225.1 Maritimibacter sp.
CGATCTCGCTCTCGGTGTAGCGCTGGGTGTTGATCCCCACCCGCTCGTTGCCTTCGGTGAAGATCCCGCGCGGCTCGCCGAAATAGATGCCGCTGGTGAGCTCGCGCACGATCATGATGTCGAGCCCGGCGATCACATCGCGCTTGAGCGACGAGAAATCGGCAAGCGCGTCGAAGCACTGGGCGGGGCGCAGGTTGGCGAACAGGTCCATCTCCTTGCGCAGCCGCAAAAGCCCGCGCTCCGGCTTCACCGAGAAGTCGAGCACGTCGTATTTCGGCCCGCCCACGGCGCCCAGCAGCACCGCGTCCACGTCCTGCGCCTTGGCCATGGTCTCGTCGGCCAGCGGCACGCCGTGCACGTCATAGGCCGCGCCGCCGACGAGGTCTTCGCTGACGTCGAAGCTGAGGTCCCGCTTCTCGCCGTACCAGTCGATGA
>JAGRMP010000442.1:547-4998 GCA_020441225.1 Maritimibacter sp.
GCGAGGGCGTAGCCGGTCCCGGGGGAAGGGTCAAGAATACGCCGAAAAGGCCGTGACCAGCGCCTCCCAGACCCGCGCCACCCGCGGCACCCGGCGCACCTCCTCGTGCGCGGTCAGCCATACCGGAAGCTTCGGCAGCGGCATCTCCGGCAGCAGCCGCGTGAGCCCCGGATCGGGCGCGGCGATCGCCTGCTGCATGATCCCCACGCCGCCCCCCGCCCGCACCAGCTGCCAATAGCCCGCCTGGTCGTCGGTCCGCAGCTTGAAGAAATCGCGGCTCACCCGCCAGCCGGCCTCGGCCATGCCGCGGATGATCATCTCGTTGCGGTCGAACCCGACCCAGTCGAGCGCGAGCAAGTCTTCCTCCGTCGTCGGTACGCCCGCCTGATCGAGGTAGCTCCGCGCGGCATAGATCCCCATCGCCATGTCCGCGACATGCCGGGTCACCACGTCGAGCTGGCCGGGCCGGTACATCCGGACCGCGATGTCCGCCTCGCGGAACAACAGGTTCTCCGACGAATCGGAGGCGACCAGGTCGATCGAGATCCCCGGCTCTTCACGCCGGAACCGCGCCAGGACCTCCGGCAGCAGGAAATGCGACACCACGACCGAGGCGGTGATCCGCACCGGGCCCGACAGCCCCCGATCCTCGCCCGCCGCCACCAGCGTCACGCGGCCCGCCGCGTCGCGCATCGCCTGCGCCGGGCCGAGCATCGCCTGCCCGACCGGGGTGAGCGCAAGCCCTTTCGCGTGGCGGCGGAACAGCTCGGCACCGAGCACCTCTTCGATCTCGCGCACCTTCCGCCCCAGTGTCGGCTGGCTCAGCCCGAGCTGGCGCGCGGCCGCCGACAACGAGCCGGTTTCGGCGACGGCCAGGAAGGTCTGCATGAGCGACCAGTCGAGATCGGAGAGGGATTGTCTCATTCAATAATGAATAGCACACCCTCAATATCGGGCAATTCCTGTTTGAATGTGAATGGCTATCTTGGTCTCAGAACAGGAGATACACCATGACCCAGACCGTCCTCATCCTCGGCGCCTCCGGCAAGATCGGCGCCCATGCCGCCCGCGCCTTTGCCAAAGCCGGCTGGCAGGTCCGCCGTTTCAACCGCAAGACCGACGACATGACCCAGGCCGCCCAGGGCTGCGACGTGATCGTCAACGGGTTGAACCCGCCCAACTACCACAACTGGGCCAGGCTCATTCCCGAGATCACAGCCCAGGTGATCGCCGCCGCGCGGGCCTCCGGCGCCACGGTGATCGTGCCCGGCAACGTCTATGTCTACGGCGACAACCCGGGCGAATGGTCCGAGACCACGCCGCATCGCCCCTGCAGCCGCAAGGGCGCCATCCGCGCCGAGATGGAACGCAGCTATGCCGCCAGCGGCGTGCCGACGATCCTGCTGCGCGCAGGCGATTTTATCGACCCCGACCACAACAGCGACCTCATGAGCGTCGTCAACTTCAAGGCGCTGGGCCGCGGCAAGATCTCCACGCTCGGCCCCACGGATGCCCGCCACGCCTATGTCTGGCTGCCCGACTGGGCCCGCGCCGCGGTGATGCTCGCGGAAAGGCGCGAGAGCCTCGCGCGCTACGAAGAAGTCAACATGCCCGGCCTCGCCGTGACCATGGACGAGATCGCTGCCGAAGCGGAACGCCAGCTGGGCCGCCCGCTGCGGATCGCCCGGTTCCCGTGGTGGATGATGCGTCTGGCCGCGCCGGTCTGGGAACTGGCGCGCGAGCTGGGCGAGATGCGCTACCTCTGGACCGTGCCGCACAGCCTGTCGGGGGAGAAACTCGCCCGCCTCCTGCCCGAGTTCACGCCCACGCCCTTCGCTGAGGTCATCCGCGGCGCGCTTCCCGACACGGTCCAGCCGGGTGCGGCGGGTGCGGTGCAGCCGGCCTAGTCGAGCGCCAGATCGACCCAGACCAGCCGGTGGCGGCTCGCGGTCGCCACCGTCTCGGCAAAAGCCTCTTCCGGGGCGGGCCAGATCACGCCCGCGCCGATCACCGGCAGTCCGGCCTCCGGCAACACGTAGTCGACCCTGAGGTTGCCCGGCACCGGATCGTCCCAATCGGCGGTATCCAGCGCCGGATCGCCACCCTGACCGGCCGTCGCCGCCGCCGCACCGCCCGGGCTCGCAGGCCTCGGATCGGCGAAGCGCGGATCGTCAATGAGCGCGCGGATCGCCTCCTTGCGTCCCTCGCCGTCGACCGGGTCGAGATTGGCATTGCCGACGATCACCACCGGACCGGCGGGCGGCTCGAACGGCAGATCGCCGTTGAGCAGGCGCGGCCAGAAAGCAATCTCGTCATGGTTCCGCCGGCCGTTGAGGTCTTCGGGCCCGTCGAACACCGGTGTCGTCGCCGAAAAAGCGAGAAGATGCACCGGGCCGCCCCCGGTCATGACCGGCACGTCCCAATGCGCGACCGACGAGAGCCGCCGGGCGGCAGCCGCTTCCGCCGAGGGGAAGGGCGCGCCGTCGATCTCGGGCGGGATCGCGCCCGGCAGATCGGCCCAGAGAAAGGCCGAGAAATCGCGCACTTCGCCCAGCGGCAGGCGCGACAGCACCGCCATGCCGCCTGCGCCGGTGAAAGCACCGTAACCCTGCGCGTCGCGCGCCTCGCCAAGCCGGCCGTTGCCGTCGAGATCCAGCCCGCTTTCGAGCCCCGCATTGGGCAGGGCGGCAAAGCGGTGCGGATAATCGACCCCGGCCTCATGCAGCCGGTCCGCCAGCGCCGCGAGCGCATGGCCGCCCATGTCCCAGTCGATGCCGTTCAGAACCAGAACGTCAGGCGCGGCGAAGGCGATCACCTCGACCACGGCCTCGACCTGCGCATCGCCCTTGAGGAGTTTCGAGATCAACACGCCCGGCCCCTTCTGTCCGAGCTCGGCATGATAGGTGGCGATCCGCACGGGCTCGGCCATGGCCGCAGAAATGCCGGCACCCGCGCCGAACAGGATCAGCGCGAGGGCGGCCGGGACCGGAAGCCGGCGGCCCATCAGGCGGGCTGCAGCCCGTCCTCGCCGTTTTCGGCGATATGGCGCGCGCGCTGCTCCTTGATCATGTCGGCGAGCCGCTGCATGGCAATGCCGCGCATGAACAGCGACGCAGGCAGGAACGCCCAGGCGGTGATCGTCCAGATCATCGTCATGTCGTTGACGACCGAGATCGACCCGAAGATCCCCGAGGCGATCTTGACGATGGCCGGGGTCAGGAAGGGCAGCATGAAGCCGAGGGCCACGTTGAACCGGGAGTCGCGTTCGAGCCGCTCGACCACGTCGCCGCCGGTGGTCGGATCGAACATCGGCAGGTTGACCCAGAAGTTGAACTTCTTGCCGGTGTGCGGCCAGTTGGTCAGGCGGAGCTGGATCATGAATACGGCGAGCGAGACCAGCGAGATCAGGTAGGCCATGCCCGAAGCAGTACGCAGGATGTCGATGTCTCGCGCATTGGCGGTTTCCGGCAGCATCAGGGTGATGAGCCGGACCGGCGAATAGGGAATGTCGATGGCCTGGCCGATCAGCGAACCGACCGCCTCGACGAAATGCGTCGACGTGCTCTCGATCGACTGGCCGCGCACCAGGATCGACAGCAGGAAGACGGTGAAATAGAGACCGGTGAAGCGGATCCGGTTGAACGGCGGCGCATCGCGAAACTCGACGAGGCCCGGGTAATCGGTCGCATATTCGAAGAAGGTCAGCGCCGCGGCGAAGATCGCGATGAGGACCACGATCTGGGTTGTGTCGCCGCCCACATGCGGCAACAGCAGCGCCGGTGTGGAGACAAGCAACACCATGAAAAATGCGCGGGCGAATGCGCCCGGTATGCGATTGACCACTGCTCTATCCCTCAACCTGGTCGGGCGCGATGCGGTGCCGCGGCCCTTTTCCCAACTTGATCCCGCCAAATATGGCAGGTTGCCTCATCTTTGACATAATCTTGCCCACATTCATTCCGCACCGCAAGTAACCCGCTCATAAAGCTGGAGATTCCCGGCAAAGTTTTGGAAGGGGTGGTGCTATTGTGCATCATTTTTCGAACCAAAATACGGCCGACTTGTATGCACATCAGGATGTAGGGGTTCGATCTGCGATAGACCCCGAAATGTAGTATGAAACAATAATTTGTAGTGGTGGGCGACCGGTTCCGGACCAGAAACGCACTGGCCCGGAACCGGCAAGGTTTCGGTTCAGACCCAGGGACGGTCCTGCGCTGCCTTGGTCTCGAAGGCGTCGATCGCGGCTTTCTTCTCGAGCGTCAGGCCGATGTCGTCGAGCCCGTTGAGCAGGCAATGCTTGCGGAAGGCATCGATCTCGAACGCGATCTCGCCCCCGTCCGGCCCGGTGATGACCTGGTTCTCGAGGTCGATCGTCACCTTGGCATTGGCGCCGCGCTCGGCGTCGTCCATCAGCTTGTCGACATCTTCCTGCGGCAACACGATCGGCA
>JAGRMP010000442.1:5005-6082 GCA_020441225.1 Maritimibacter sp.
TGTTGTAGAAGATGTCGGCGAAACTCGTGGAAACGATCGCCTTGATGCCGAAATCCTTGAGCGCCCAGGGGGCATGCTCCCGCGACGAACCGCAACCGAAGTTGTCGCCCGCGACGATGATCTCGGCCGAGCGGTAGGGCGGCTTGTTGAGCACGAAATCGGCGATCTCATTGCCCTCGCGGTCATACCGCATCTCGTCGAACAGGTTCACGCCCAGCCCCGAACGCTTGATCGTCTTGAGGAAGACCTTGGGGATGATCATGTCGGTGTCGATGTTGACGAGCGGCATCGGCGCCGCGACCCCGGTAAACTTGGTGTACTTTTCCATCAGATCATCTCCCGAACATCAGTGAGGTGGCCGGTCACCGCGGCAGCGGCCGCCATCGCCGGGCTCACCAGGTGGGTGCGGCCCTTGTAGCCCTGCCGGCCCTCGAAATTGCGGTTCGAGGTCGAGGCGGCGCGCTCTTCCGGCGCGAGCTGGTCGGGGTTCATCGCAAGGCACATCGAGCAGCCGGCCAGGCGCCATTCGGCCCCGGCATCGAGGAAGACCTGCGCCAGCCCCTCCTGCTCGGCCTGTTCGCGCACCAGGCCCGAGCCCGGAACGATCATCATCCGAACGCCATCGGCCACCTTTTTCCCCTTCAGGATCTTGGCGACCTCGCGCAGATCCTCGATCCGGCCGTTGGTGCAGGAGCCGACAAAGACCGCGTCGATCTTGATGTCGGTGAGCGGCGTGCCGGGAGTGAGGCCCATGTAATCGAGCGCCCGCTTTGCGGCCTCGACCTTGCCGCCCTTGAAATCCTCCGGGGCGGGCACGACGCCGGTGATCGGCAGCACGTCTTCGGGCGAGGTGCCCCAGGTGACGACCGGCTCGATCTCTTCGCCCTTCAACGTCACCACCTTGTCCCAATGGGCGTCGTCATCGGACTTGAGCGTCTTCCACCAGGCCAGCGCGGCTTCCCACTGGGCGCCCTTCGGCGCATGCGGGCGGCCTTTCACATACTCGAACGTGGTCTCGTCGGGCGCGATGAGCCCGGCGCGCGCGCCCCCCTCGATCGCCATGTTGCAGACCGTCAT
>JAGRMP010000443.1 GCA_020441225.1 Maritimibacter sp.
CCATCGGTGGCGTGAAGGGAAAAGGCGAAACGTTGGGGCATCGGGCATCCTCGGATAACCCCGGCGGTTTGGCACGAAACCGGCGCGGGCCACAAGCGCGCCGCCGCCGCGTACGGGGGGCAGCGCGCCCCGGGGCTCCGGCGGCTGCGCCGACGCCGTGATCGGCGGAGACGTCCTGCCCCGGCCTAGTCGCGTTCGAGCACCAGGGCGGAAACGCCTGCGGGATCGGCGATGCGCGCCACCGGATATCGGGCGGCGAAGCGGCGGCCGGCCGCGGCCGCATCGGCCACGGCCCGGTCCCGGTCGGCCCGCAACACCCGGTCGAAACGCCAGTCTTCCGACGCTGCGGCCCGTTCCCGCGCCGCGACCAGCGCCGCCAGCATCAATTCGCCGTCCTCGACCCGGACCCGGGCAACCACGGGCCCGCGGTCCCAGCGGCCGAACAACAGCTCGCTGAGCGGCAGAGGCCGGTCGCAGCAACCCTGCGGCGGCTGGAAGAGACGCACGGACGGGAAGTCGCCGTCGCCCCGCCCCAGAACCGCCGGACGCAGCGCGAGCTCGCGGGTGACATGCGGCGCGACCTCCCCGAGCACGCCCGCCGCGCCGGTGAGGTAAAAGCCGAAGCTGATGCAGCCCGCGCCCTCGTAGGCGGCCGGGTCCTTCATCAGCCCGTAGCTGCGCGCGGGCGCGTCGGGATGGGTGAGGAACCGGGTCAATTCCTCCCGGAGCGCCTCGCATTGCGGGTGCGACACCTCGACCGCCGTCACCACGCCCCGGCCCTCGGCAAGGGCGTCGAGATTGGCCACCCGGTGTGCGCCCTCCGGATAGAGCCTGCCGTCGGTATAGGTCGAGAGCAGCGGCACCAGCCCCCAGCCCCGCTTGACCATCTCGATGGCTTCCGGCCCTTCCGCGCCGGTCATCGACGCCATCCCCTGCTGCGCCCCGCATTGCCAGGCAACGATGCTGTGTCCGATCCGGGTATCCGGTCCCGGCGCAAGCAGCGCCGCCTGCAGCGAAAGCCGGGCGCGTTCCGGGCTGGACAGATCGAGCGGCCGGCGGGGCGGGACATAGGCGAGGATCACGTAGTCGCGCGCCCGGGGCAGATCGATCCGGCGCAGGTAGTCGGGCCAGACCGCGGCCTCGTAGGGGGCCAGCACGTCCTGGCGACCGGGCTGGTCGAGCGGGCGCGCATCGAAGCGGTCGGAGGGACCGCAGCCCGCAAGCACAAGCGCCCCGGCCAACAGCGCGGCCAACCAACTCAATACGTTACCGGGTCTGCGCCCTCCGGGGGTACCGGACATGTCCACTCTGCCGTCTGCCTCCGGGCGCGGCGGGATCGACGCGCCCGGCGCAACCCTTGTCCATGGCCGTGGCGAAATCGTGACGGCGGCGGCGGCGCGGGCACGGCTGTTGCACGAATGCCCCGGTTCCCCGGGCCGGCACGGACGACACCCTCCGCCGACCGCCCGCCGGCACGAAAAGGGCGGCCCGGCCGGACCGCCCTCTCCCTGTTGTTTCGGCGCAGCGTTACTCGGCGGCGACGGTGCCCTCGAGCTCGGCCTGGCTCTTCGCCTCGGGGATCACCAGCGACAGGATGATCGCCGAAAGCCCCGCGAGCGTGATCGGCGCGGCGACGACCTGCTTGATGAAGGTCGGCAGGTGCTGGGTCGCGTCGGGCACCAGCACCACGCCCAGCGAGAGGCCGAAGCTCACCGCCATGATGTAGACCCGGCGCTGGTCGATGGGTTCCGAGGCGAGGATGCGGATGCCCGCGACCGCGATGGTGCCGAAGAGCACCAGCGTCGCGCCGCCGAGCACCGGTTTCGGGATCAGCAGGAACAGCCCGCCGATGACCGGGAACAGGCCCATGACGACGAGGAAGCCGGCGATGTAGAAACCGACGTAGCGGCTCGCCACCCCGGTCATCTGGATCACGCCGTTGTTCTGCGAAAACGTGGTGTTGGGGAAGGTGTTGAACACCGCCGCCAGCGCCGAGTTGATGCCGTCGCCCAGCACGCCGCCCTTGAGCCGCTTGAGATAGACCGGGCCTTCCACCGGCTGGCCGGAGATGATCGAGTTGGCGGTGAGGTCGCCCGAGGTTTCGATGGCGGTCACCAGGAACAGGAAGGCGATGGGCACGAACAGTCCGATGTCGAAGTCGAGCCCGTATTTGAGCGGCACCGGCACGGCGAAGAATTGCGCGCCGGAGATCGACGAGACGTTCACCATCCCGAACAGCGCGGCCACGATGGTGCCGAGCACCAGCCCGATCATGATCGACGAGATCCGCATCATCGGCTTGCCGATGAAGGTGAGCACCAGGATGGTGACGACCACGATGGAGCCGAGGAGCAGGTAGAGCGGCTGGCCGAGGTCTTCGCCCGCGCCCGCGCCGCCGGCGAAATCGGTGAAGCCCGAGCGCACCAGGCTGAGCCCGATGATGGTGATGACGATGCCGGTCACCGTCGGCGTGATGATCCGTTTCAGCTTGTCGAGGAATTGCGACAGGATGATCTCGACCAGGCTGCCCACCAGCGTGAGGCCGAAGATCATCGCCAGGATCTCTTCCGGCGTGCCGCCCGCGCCCTTGACCGCAAAGCCCGCGGCCAGGATCGCGCCGAGAAAGGCGAAGCTGGTGCCCTGCAGGCTGAGCAGCCCCGAGCCGACCGGCCCGATCCGGTAGCACTGGATGAAGGTGGCGATGCCGGAGACGAAGAACGCCATGGCAATCAGGTAGGGTGTGAGCGCGCCGAGCCCGAGCGCCCCGCCGATGATCAGCGACGGGGTCGCGATCCCGACGATGGAGGCGAGCACGTGCTGGATGGCGGCGAGCGCGGCCTTGGGCGGCGGCGGCACGTCGTCGAGGCCATAGACGAGTTGGGTGTGATGATCCGACATTCTGTCCCCCGGTATCGATCCTGTCCTCCCGCCTCACAGGGTCGGTCACGATACGGTGATCGGGGAAGCCGAAACGGTCGATCGGCGCGCAATGGGGCGCATTAGGCCGGTTCCGCCTGACAATTAGGCTCTGGCAGCGCTAATTTGGGCGGTCGGGGAAACAAATGCGCACGGTATCAAACGGGGCGTCACACGGTCCCGCGCGGGCGCGCGCGCCACGCAGTCCGCCCCGCGCAGATCCGGCGCAGACCCGGCGCCGTCAGCCCGCGACCAGCGCGTCGAGCTTGGCGGCACAGATGAAATCGTTCACCGACAGCCCGCCCACCGTGTGGGTCCACCAGGTGACCTCGCACCAGCCCCAGCCGAAGCAGATATTGGGGTGGTGGCCTTCGCGCTCGGCGAGGAAGGCGGCGGCATTGGCCAGCATATGCGCCGCCGGGTAGCCCTTGACCTCGAACCGGCGGCTGAGCCGGTCGCCGGCGGCGATCCAGCCGCTGTGGAGCTGGCGGCCGTATGCTTCGATCTCGGCCGGGGTCAGCGCCGGGCTGCCTTTCGGCAGGTCGGTGCATTTGAGCGTCGTGAGGTCTTCGGCCATGGGGCGTCCTCGCTGGGCGGTTGCGGGTCTGGGCTCGCTCCAGCCTAGCGATCCCCGCGGCGGCAATCCAGTGCCGCGCCGGACCCCGGCAGGGACCGGCCGGGGGGTGGACAGCCCGGCGGCAATCCTTATATGAATACTCAGGTTTATGGGACACACGCGATGAATACCGAGACACAGCCGATGGAAGGCGCGCCGCTGATCCGGCCCTCGACCACCGAGCACCCGCTGTACGACCAGGTGGTCGAGGCCTGCCGCACGGTCTACGACCCCGAGATTCCGGTCAATATCTACGACCTCGGGCTGGTCTACACGATCGAGATCACCGACGACGGCGTGGTGACGCTGATCATGACCCTCACCGCCCCCGGCTGCCCGGTGGCGGGCGACATGCCGGGCTGGCTGCAGGACGCGGTCGGGCCGGTCGAGGGGGTGCAGCAGGTCAATGTCGAAATCACCTGGGACCCGCCCTGGGGCATGGACATGATGTCGGACGAAGCCCGGCTGGAACTGGGCTTCATGTAACGCCCCCCGCGGCGGGACAAAAACAATAGGGCTGCGCCAACGCGCAGCCCTTTGTCGTTTTCACGCGTTGCGTCAGGCCGCGAGGATTTGTCCCGACCCCACAGGCGCGGGCGCGGCCCGGCGGGCGCGCTTGCGGCGGCCGAACAGGGTCGCGCGCAGGCGCAGCGTCCGGCGGCGGCGCTCCCAGCGCCGGTGCGAGGCGATCCGCCCGGCGATGATCTCGGCTTCTGGACGGGTCATGCCGCGGGTCGGCGCGAGCGTGGGGGTGGTCGCGCGGGGCGAGGTAAAGAGCGGGGCCATCGGCGCCTCCTTTCAATTCTGGCTGTTCGAGCGGATAATAGGCACCGGGGACCCCCTGAAAAACGAGCGGTCCGCGAAAGAGGACTTGCAGAAATGAAAGCCGCACCTTCCCTTGACGATTTCGCCCTGTTCCTCGCCGTCGCCGATGCGGGCGGGCTTGCGGGCGCAGCGGAGACCTGCGGCGTCTCGGCGCCGACACTATCGCGCCGGCTCACCGCCCTCGAACGCGACCTGGGCGAAACGCTGTTCCAACGCGGCGCGCAGGGCTACGCGCTGACCGCGCGGGGCCGGGCGCTGCGCACCGAGGCGGAACCCCTGCGCGCGCTGGCCCAGCGGCTCCAGACCTTCGGCGCCGCCGGGGCCAAGGCCCGCGCCCGGGTGCGGATCACCGCGGGCCACTGGACCAGCCATTTCCTCGCCTGCCATCTCGACCGGGTCTGGTCGCCCGACGCCCCCTGGGTGCCGGAACTGCTCGCCTCCAACGCCAATCTCGACATCGCCCGGCGGGTGGCCGACATCGGCATCCGCAACCGCCGCCCGGAGCAGAGCTGGCTCGCCGGCCGGCGCACGTCGCGGATCGGCTATGCCGAATACGCCACCGGCCCGGAGGTGGCGGGCTATCTCGCGGTCACCGAAGACACGCCGACCACGCCCGCGGAACGTTGGCTCGCCGCCACCCATGCGGACGAGATCGTCACCCGCGGCTCCAACGGCCGGGTGCTGCTCGACCTCGCGCGGGCCGGGATCGGGCGGGTGGTGCTGCCGACCTTTGCGGGCGACGCGGCCGCGGGTGTGGTTCGGGTTTCGCCGCCGATCGAGGCGCTTACCCATGAAGAGTGGCTCGTCGCCCATCACGAGGCCCGCCACGACCCGCCGGTGCGGGCCGCCCTCGACGCGGTGGCGACGCTGCTCACCGACACGAGCCTGCGCCCGCCGCTCGCCTGAGACCGGCCCGCTTCACCCGTGCGCCCCGCCCGTGCGCCCCACCTGTGCGCCCTGCCCGCGCGCCGCGCCCGTGCGCCCTGCCCGTGCGCCTGTCTTCGCCTATTCGGCCGCCCTGCCCTTGCCCGCGCCGGCAAACCCGTGCAGGGAACCGCCAACGATTGACGACGGGGTCCGAGGACCCGGAAAGGACCCCGATGACCGAGTTGGAAAAGATGCGCGCGGGCCAGCCCTACCGCCCGGGGGACCGCGAGCTGGTGACGATGCGCAAACGCGCCCAGCGGTTGATGCGCGACTACAACCAGACCATCTACGGCGACGACCTCAAGCGGGCGAAGATCCTGGCCGAGATGTTCGGCCGCCCGGTCGATGCGGTGATCCGCCCCCCCTTCTACGTCGATTACGGTACCGAGATCCGTTTCGGCACCGGCGTGTTCGTCAATTACGGCTGCGTCATGCTCGACGTCGCCCGCGTGACCATCGGCGACCGGGTGCAGTTCGGTCCCTACGTGCAGATCCTGACCGCCGACCACCCGCGCGATGCCGCCGAGCGGGCGGCGGGCGCGGAATGGGGCCGTCCGATCGGCATCGGCGACGACGCCTGGATCGGCGGCGGGGCGATCCTGCTGCCCGGGGTGACCGTGGGTGCGGGCGCCATCGTCGCCGCCGGCGCGGTGGTCACCCGCGATGTCGCGCCCGGGGTGACGGTCGCGGGCAATCCGGCCCGCCCCCTGCCGGTCTCGGCCTGACGAAAGCGTGAGCCTGAGGGCGCCCGAGGCCCGGAAAACACCGCGGCCCTTGAGTGCCAATGCCTGAGCGATTAGGTTGGGTACGCAGGAACAGGAGAGCCCAGATGTTTTCGATCCCCGGCAAGCAGGCCGTGAGCATTACCCCGGCCGCCGCGGCGCAGATCGCCAGGCTGATGACCAAGGACGGCTCCAAGGGGCTGCGCATCGGCGTCAAGAAGGGCGGTTGCGCGGGCATGGAATACACCATGGATTACGTCGCCGAGATCGACCCCGCCGACGAGGTGGTCGAACAGGAGGGCGCGCGGGTCATGATTGCGCCGATGGCGCAGATGTTCCTGTTCGGTACCGAGATCGACTACCAGACCTCGCTGCTCGAAAGCGGGTTCGTGTTCAAGAACCCCAACGTGGTCGACGCCTGCGGCTGCGGCGAGTCGATCAAGTTCGACGAAAGCCTCACCGCCGAAAAGACCTGAGGCCGCCGCGATGGCGACCGATCCGGAGTTTCTCGCCCATGTGCGCGACCTGTTCGCGGCGCTCGGCGAGATCACGACCGGGGGCATGTTTTCCGGCACCGCGCTCTATGTCGAGGGCGACGTGATGTTTGCCGCGATCCTCGGCGGCACGGTCTGGATGAAATCCGACCCCAGCACCGCGCCCGCCTTTGAGGCCGCCGGTTCCCGCCCCTTCTCCTACGACCGCAAAAGCGGCCCGCGCCTGGTGCCCTCGCTCATGAGCCTGCCCGACGCCGCGCTCGACGACCCCGACGAGGCGCTGCGCTGGGCAGCGCTCTCGCTCGCGCCCGCCCGCGCGGCGGCGGCGCAGAAACGCCGGGAGAAAGCCCGCAAGGCGGCACGGGCATGAGCGTCACCGAGGAAGAGATCGCCCATGCGCTCGACCTCTTTGCCGGGACCCCGGGCCTGCGTTTCCGCAAACAGACCGGCGCGGCCCTGATCTATGCGGACGAGCTGCTCTTCGCGACGGTCGGCGACGGCGAGATCTACCTCAAGGCGCGCGAGCCCTTCGCCCGCGAAATGGCCGCCGCCGGGGCGGTGCAATTCGCAATCCTTCGCGCCGATGGCAGCCGCGGCACCAATTGCTACTGGACCCTGCCCGCCCCGGCGCGCGACGATCCCGACCTCGCCCGCGCCTGGGCCGAGCGCGCCATCGCCGCGCTGAGAGGAGACCGGACGTCATGAGCGTCACCGACAGCGAGATCGCCTTCGTCCACGAGCTCTTCGACGGGCTCGGGGCGATCACCCACCGCAAGATGATGGGCGGGCTGTCGATCTATTGCGACGGCCAGATCTTCGCGATCCTCTCCTCGGGCGGCCGGCTCTATCTCAAGGCCGCGGGCGCTTTCGCTGCCGAGATGGCGGCAGAGGGCGCGGTGAGGTTCGAGATGGAGGACGGACGGGGGATGAATTACTGGACCCTGCCCGAGGCCGCGC
>JAGRMP010000444.1 GCA_020441225.1 Maritimibacter sp.
CCATGTCGACCGTTCGATCGACGGCCCGGCGGATTTCATCGAGACCAACATCACCGGCACCTTCAACCTGCTCGAAGCCGCGCGGGCCTATTGGGACGGGCAAGGCCGACCGGAGGGCTTCCGCTTCCACCATATCTCGACCGACGAGGTCTTCGGCACGCTCGGCGACACCGGCAAGTTCACCGAGACCACGCCCTACAGCCCCAACTCGCCCTATTCGGCCTCCAAGGCGGCCTCGGATCACCTGGTGCGCGCCTGGGGCGAGACCTACGGCCTGCCGGTCGTGCTGTCGAACTGCTCCAACAACTACGGCCCCTACCAGTTCCCCGAAAAGCTGATCCCGGTCGTCGTGCTCAACGCCCTCGCGGGCAAGCCGATCCCGGTCTATGGCCAGGGCGTCAACGTGCGCGACTGGCTCTATGTCGAGGATCACGCCACCGCGCTGCTCACCGTGCTCGACAAGGGCGTGCTGGGCGAGAGCTACAACATCGGCGGCAATGCCGAGGCGCGGAATATCGATCTGGTGACCATGATCTGCGCCATCCTCGATGACATTCGCCCCGGGGCAAGACCCTATGCCGAGCTCATCACCTATGTGACCGACCGCCCGGGCCACGATCACCGCTACGCCATCGACGCGTCGAAGATCGCGGCCGAGCTGGGATGGGAACCGTCGCTGACCCTCGAAGAGGGCCTGCGCCAGACCGTCCAGTGGTATCTCGACAACGAGGCCTGGTGGCGGCCGCTCCAGGCCCGCCAGGGCGTGGGCACCCGTCTCGGCACCGCGAAAACCGCCAAGGCGGGAGCCGCCTGATGCGGCTTCTCGTCTTCGGCAAGACCGGCCAGGTGGCCCGCGCCTTGGCCGAGGCCACCGCCGAGGCGGGGATCGACGCGCGGTTTCTCGGCCGCGAGGAAGCCGATCTCACCGACCCCGCCGCCTGCGCGCGTCTTATCGCCGAAGCCGACGCGGACGCCGTCATCAACGCCGCCGCCTATACCGCCGTCGACGCCGCCGAGACCGATCGCGAGACCGCGCATCTGGTCAACGCCGCCGCCCCCGGCGCAATGGCGCGCGCCGCCACCGAGAAAGGCGTGCCCTTCCTGCATATCTCGACCGATTACGTCTTCGACGGCGCGGGCACGCAGGCCTTTCGCGAAGACGATCCCACCGCGCCGCTCGGCTATTACGGCCAGTCCAAGCTCGACGGCGAGCGCGAAGTGCTGGCCGCGGGCGGCGAGGCGGTGATCCTGCGGGTCGCCTGGGTCTATGACGGCACGGCCAAGAATTTCGTCACCGCCATGCTGACCCTCGGCGCCGCCCGCGACGTGCTCAGCGTGGTCGACGACCAGCAGGGCAGCCCGACGCCCGCCCGCGCCGTGGCCGATGCGCTGATCCACATCGCCCGCGCTTTCGAAGCGGGGCAGGGGGTGCCCGGGCTGTTCCACTACGCAGGCAGCCCCGCCGTGGCGCGCAATGATTTCGCCGCCGCGATCCTCGCTGGCACTCCCAACCCGCCCCGGATCGACCCGGTCCCGTCCTCGGCCTTCCCGACGCCCGCGCAACGCCCGGCCAATTCGGTGCTCGACTGCACCCGAATCGCCGAGGTCTACGGCCTCGCCCAGCCCGACTGGCGGCCCGACGTCGCCCGGATCGCGGCTGCCTGGCCGGAGGGGACGGAAAAGTGAGCGAGATCGCCGCCGTCGTCATCGGCCGCAACGAAGGCGACCGCCTGGTCGCCTGCCTCAAATCGCTCGCCGGTACCGTGGGCCGAGTGGTCTATGTCGATTCGGGCTCGACCGACGGCAGCGTGCAGGCGGCGCAGGACCTCGGCGCCGAAGTGGTCGCGCTCGACATGACCCAGCCCTTCACCGCCGCGCGTGCCCGCAACGCCGGGCTCGACGCGCTGAAGGAGAGCCCGCCCGGTTACGTCCAGTTCGTCGATGGCGATTGCGTGCTGCAACCGGGCTGGATCGAGACCGCCCGCGCCTTTCTCGACGATCACCCCAAGGTGGCGATGGCCTGCGGACGGCGGCGCGAGATCCATCCCGAGGCCAGCGTCTACAACCGGCTCTGCGACGACGAGTGGAACACGCCCGTCGGCGAGGCGCTGGCCTGCGGCGGCGATGCGCTCGGCCGCTGGGCGGCGCTCGACGCCATCGACGGCTACAACCCGACGCTGATCGCGGGCGAGGAGCCCGATCTCTGTCTGCGCCTGCGTGTCGCGGGCTGGAAGATCTGGCGGCTCGACGCCGAGATGACCGCCCATGACGCCGCGATCCTGCGCTTCGGCCAGTGGTGGAAACGGGTCAGCCGCGCCGGCCACGCCTTCGCGGAAGGTGCCTGGCTGCATGGCAAGGCCCACGGCCACTGGGTCGGCGAGACCCGCCGGCTGCTCTTCTGGGGCCTCGGGATCCCGGTCCTGTCCCTGCTCGCGGTGCTGTTGATCGGCCCCTGGGGTCTTGTGCTCCTCGGCCTCTACGCAGTGCAGGTGGCCCGGCTCGCCCTGTCGCGCGGGATCGGCCAGCGGTTCTCCTGGGAATGGGCGTTTTTCCTCACGCTGGGCAAGATCCCGGAGGCGCTGGGTGCGCTCAAGTTCTACCGCTCGCGGCTGACCTCGCGGCGTTCGACCCTCATCGAGTACAAATAGCGCCGCCTCTTCGGCCGCCTCACCTGTCGGAAATCACCCGCCGCTTTTCTGCCGCCGTGCCTCGATCATGTGCCGCGGCAGCAATTTGCCCGCGCGCCAGTAGCGCGGCACCATCCGCTTGGGCGAGGTCAGAGCGCGCCACAGCCATTCGACCTTGAGGCGCCGGGCGAGCTTCGGCGCGCGCACCTGGTGGCCGCCGAAAAAGTCGAGCCCGGCGCCGATGGAGGCAAACCCGACCGAAGGCGCAAGTTTGCGGCCCCGCGCCGCGAGCTGTTCCTGTTTCGGCGCCCCGAGGGCGAGGAAACACAGGCCCACGCCCGCCGCGGTAAGGTCCGCGAGGATCTCCGCCGCCGCCGCGCCTTCCGGGTCGAACCCCATCGCGGGTGCATGCATGTAGACCACGTCGAGCCCCGGCACGCGCTCGGTGAGCACCCGTTTCGCATCCGCCAGCGCCTGGTCGTGGGAGCCGACGAACCCGACCCTGACCCCGGCCTCGGCGGCCCAATGGCAGAGCGGTTCGACCATGTCCGACCCCGGCATCAGCTCGACCGGGGCGCCGGAGATCCGTGTGAGGGTCACGATCGGCCAGCCGTCGGCGACGACGAAATCCTGCGCCGCATAGGCGTCGACAAAGGCGGGATCGACCTCCAGCTTGGCGAGATGGTCGAGGTTGATCGTCGCCAGTGCGAACCCGTCCCCGTCGCGCCAGCGCGTCGCCACGTGCTCCGCCAGCTCGGTGCGGGTGGCGATATTCACAGCGATCGTCTTGTCGTCGTAGTGGAACTGCACGGGACATCACCTCATGTGACTTGGCTGTCATGGGGCAGGCGAGGCCCCTCGGACGCGATCCTATCGGCCGATTCAAGCCGGAATAAAACAGCGAAGCGGCGGGAACGGGGCCGGGGCCGACGGATTGTGGCGAAAGTCGCGCAAATCCACCCCGATCCGCCGCTATCGTTTCCAGACTGGCGGCGGTCCGGCCGGCCCGCCATGGGCGCCGATCCGGCGCCGCCGCTGCGGCCCCGGGCGCCCTTTCGGCCGCGCTTCGCCTGTGCTGCGGGGGCGCTGGGCCGGGCCGAAATCCCCGCGCCGCGACGTCTGGACCGGCGCAACCGATTCGTTGCCGGCACGGCGGTTTCGGCGCACGGTGGCCGGGGTGTCGGCGGCGCGGCGCCGGAAGCGCTGGCAAATGCCGCCATGTGGACAGATTGTTTCCGGAACGGAAACTGTCTCTCAATTGTGAATTCTGTGTTTATTTAGCCTTTTCATATGGTTAACTGAAAACAGCTCAGAACAAACTGGACCCTGCCCCTGGAAACGTGACACTCCTTTACAGGGTGCTATCCGACATTGAGGCAACAGGATCAGGACAGTGAGCCAAGGCAAACGACCCGGCAATTCGTCAGACAAACCGTCGGGCAAACGAACAGGCAAATCGACCGGCAAACGTGCCGCGAAACGGTCCGGCGATCTCGCGCTTGTCGGTATGGCTGTGACCTTGCCCGGCGCCGCGTCGCTCGATGACTTCTGGACCAACCTGGCCGGCGGGGTCGAAAGCATCACCCGGCTCGACCGCCAAGCGCTGCTCGACGCGGGCGAGCGGCCCGAGCGGATGCGCCGCGAGGCCTATGTCCCGGCCGCCGGTCTGCTCGATGGCCACGACATGTTCGACGCCGAGTTTTTCGGCTTTTCCCCGCGCGAAGCCGCGATCCTCGATCCGCAACACCGCAAATTCCTCGAAACCGCCTGGGCTGCGCTCGAAAACGCGGGCCACACGGCCGAAGAATTTGCCGGCCGGGTCGGCGTCTATGCCGGCTGCGGGGCAGGGAACTACCTCCACCGCAACCTGCTCACCAACCCCGACCTGGTCGAGGATCTGGGACCCTTCCAGCTGCGCAATACCGGCAACGACAAGGATTTCCTCGCCACGCGGGTCAGCCATGCGCTCGACCTCACCGGCCCGTCGATCAACCTCCAGACCGCCTGCTCGACGGCGCTCGTGGGCGTCCACCAGGCAGCGAAAGCCCTGCGCGACGGCGACTGCGACATGGCGCTCGTGGGCGGGGTGTCGATCGAGATGCCGCAGGGCCGGGGCTATCTCTACCGCGAGAACGATATCCTCTCGCCCGACGGCCATTGCCGCGCCTTCGATCACAGGGCGGGCGGCACGGTGATGGGGTCGGGCGCGGGCGTGGTCGTCCTGCGCGCGCTCGAAGATGCGCTTTCCGACGGCGACCACATCTGGGCCGTCATCCGGGGCACCGGCGTCAACAACGACGGCGGCGACAAGGCGGGGTATTTCGCGCCCTCCGAGGCCGGGCAGGCCGAGGTCGTGGGCCTCGCGCTCGACGCCGCCGGGGTCGCACCCGAGACCATCGGCTATGTCGAGTGCCATGGCACAGGCACGCTGCTCGGGGATCCCTTCGAGGTCGCGGGGCTCACCCAGGCGTATCGCGCGCGCGGCGCCGAGGCCGACCAGTTCTGCGGCATCGGCTCGGTTCAGACCAACCTGGGCAACCTCGACACCGCCGCCGCCGTCGCCGGGCTGGTCAAGACCGCGCTCGCGCTCCACCACGGCGAGATCCCGCCCAGCCTCAACTTCGAGGCGCCGAACCCGATGATCGATTTCGCCGCCAGCCCGTTCTACGTGAACGACCGGCGCGCCGCCTGGCCGACCGGCAGGGGCCCGCGCCGCGCCGCGGTCAACTCGCTCGGCATCGGCGGCACCAATGCCCATGCGGTGCTGGAACAGGCGCCGGAGCGCGGCGCGTCCGAGCCCGGGCTATTCCCGTTCCAACCCATTGTTCTGTCTGCGAAAAGCGACCGGGCGCTCGACGAGATGTCGGCGACCCTCGCGGCGCATCTGCGGGCCCATCCCGGCCAGCGGCTCGCCGATGTCGCCTTCACCCTGATGCAGGGACGCAAGCGCTTCGCCAAGACCCGCGTGCTGGTCGCCCGGGACCACGCCGAGGCCGCCGCGCTGCTGGAGACCGGCCCCGAAACCGGCCCCGAAACCGGCGGCACGGGCCGCGTCCACACCCATGACCGGCTCGGCGCCGCGCCCGATACCGTGTTCCTGTTCCCGGCCATGTCACAAGTCGACCCCGCGGCGCTCGGCGATCTCTACGAGACCGAGCCGGTGTTCCGCG
>JAGRMP010000445.1 GCA_020441225.1 Maritimibacter sp.
CCAAGGCCGAGGGCGAGAAATACGATGCCGCGGTCAAGTTCATGGAATACGTGACCTCGGACGAGGCGATGCAGATCTGGCTCGACGTGGTCGGCGAACTGCCGGCGAAACCCTCGGTCGGCATGACCGAGGAAAACGCCAACGATCCGGTCTTCGGCCCCTTCATCCGCGGTCTCGAATACGCCCACACCACCAAGTTCGCCGATGAAAGCGGCCAGCGGCAGGTGCTGATCGACGCGGTCGAGCGGATGCAGCTCGAAGGCATGTCTGCCGCCGACAGCCTGGCAATCGCCGCCGAGGAGGAACAGAAGATCCTCGACGAATACTACGCCGACTGAACCATGCCTGCGCCCCGGCCACCCGGTCGGGGCGCGAGACACCCCGGGGAGGCAGGATGAAGCTCTACCGCGATCTCACGATCCGCCAGAAAAAAATCGTCTGGGCCTGGGGCTTTCTCGCGATCCCGGTGCTGTTCTACACGGTCGTGCGGTTCTATCCGACCGCCAACGCGATCCTGATCTCGTTCCAGGACTGGAACCTGCTCGGCGCCCGCACCTGGACCGGGCTCGACAATTACAGGAAACTCTTCGCCGACCCGGTGTTCTGGAAGGTGTTCAAAAACACCTTCGTCTATCTCCTGCTCGGCACGCCGGTTAGCCTGGTGATCTCCTTCGTGATCGCCTACCACCTCGACAAGACGCGCTTCCTGCACGGCTTCCTGCGCATGCTCTACTTCCTGCCGTTCATGACCTCCGCCGTGGCCATGGCCTGGGTCTGGCGCTGGTTCTACCAGCCCGTGCCCATCGGGCTGTTCAACAACTTCCTCGCCTCTCTCGGCATCCCGCAGATCAACTTCCTCAACTCCACCTCCAACGCGCTGCCCTCGATCCTCGCGCCCGCCGTCTGGGCGGGGCTCGGCTTTCAGATCATCATCTTCATGGCGGGCCTGCGCGCGATCCCCAAGAGCTATTACGAGGCCGCGCGCATTGATGGCGTGTCCACCTGGACGGTGCTGTGGGAAATCACGCTGCCGCTCCTGAAACCCACCATCGTCTTCATCGTGGTGTTCTCGTCCATCGGTTTCCTCAGGATCTTCGACCACGTCTACAACATGACGACGCAGAACCCGGGCGGGCCGCTCAACTCCACGAAACCGCTCGTCCTGATGATCTACCAGACCGCCTTCAGCTCCTTCGACATGGGCTACGCCGCGGCGCAGACCGTCGTGCTCTTCCTCGTGCTCCTCGTCGTCAGCCTCCTGCAACTGCGCATCCTGAGGGACCGCTGATGGCCACCGCACCCGACGTCGAAATCAAGGCCACCTCCGACGCGCTGCTCAAGGGCGGCCCGTCCACGGCGCGTCCCCCGCGCAACATGGGCCAGATCATCCGGTTCCTGCTCCTGCTCGGCGGCGGGATCCTGATGGTGATGCCCATCGCCTTCATGATCTCGACCTCGCTCAAATGGCCGCACGAGGTCTACAACCTCAACTTCATCCCCGAAGAACCGACGATCGAGAATTACACCTACGTGCTCGAAGACGGACGCTTCTACATGTGGTTCCTCAACTCGATCATCGTTGCCATCCTGGTCACCATCTCGTCCGTGATCTTCGACAGCCTTGTCGGCTACACCCTGTGCAAATTCCGCTTCCCCGGCCGCTACATCGTCTTCATCGCGATCCTGTCGACCTTGATGATCCCGACCGAAATGCTGGTGATCCCGTGGTATCTCATGAGCCAGCAATTCGGCTGGCTCGACACCTATTGGGGCATCATGTTCCCGGGCCTGATGACCGCCTTCGGCACCTTCCTGATGAAGCAGTTCTTCGAGACCGTGCCCGACGATTTCATCGAAGCGGCGCGGATCGACGGGCTCAACGAGCTGCAGATCTGGTGGACCGTTGCCATGCCGCTGGTCCGCCCGGCCCTCGCCGCGCTCGCGATCTTCGTTTTTCTCGGCAACTGGACCGCCTTCATCTGGCCGCTCATCGTGACCAATTCGGTCGAGATGTACACGCTGCCGGTGGGGCTTTCGTCCTTCGGCGACGAGGCCGACGTCGCCTGGGAGCTCATCATGACCGGCGCCGCGATCTCGACCATCCCGACGCTCATCGTCTTTTTGATCTTCCAGCGCTTCATCATCCGCGGCGTGGTCATGGCGGGATTGAAAGGGTGACCGTGGACACCAGAGCAACCGGCATCGAGGTCTCGGCCCTCGACCACGTCCATATCTACGTCGCCGATCTCAAGGCGGCGGTCGCCTGGTACGGGCGCATCCTCGGGCTGAAACCGCATCCCTCCACCGGCAATCTCGATGACCGCGGCATCGCGGGCGTCTACATGGCCACCGCGCGCGGCCAGTATTGCGCGACCTTTTTTCTCGGGCGTCCGCCCTCGGACGGCGACCACACCACCGCGTTCCGCGTGCCCGGCCGCACCTTCATCGCCTTCGGCGAAGCCCTCGACCGGCTCGAAATCCCGGCGCGAAACGGCGGTGTGCTACAGGCGCAGGACTGCGAAGACCACCGGCTGGCGTTCTCCTACTATTTCCAGGACCCGGACGGAAACCACCTCGAAATCACCAGCTACGACCACGAGACCGTGCGCGCCTGGGTCCGCGGGGAAGGGGACCAAGATGCCTGACACCAGTACATTCCCCGATCCCACCTACCGCGACACCGTGCTCGCGCCGCTGTTCGAAGGCGTCAAGCAGCACTACGCCGCCCACATGGGGGCGCTCAACCGCGCGCATCTGGTCATGCTCGCCGAGACCGGCATCCTTGCCGCCGACGACGCCGCAAAGATCGCGGGCGCGCTGCGCGACATCGACGCCGAGGTCGATATCCCGTCGCTCACCTATACCGGCGATTACGAAGACTACTTCTTCCTGGTCGAAGCCGAGCTGCGCAAACGCCTCGGCGATCTCGGCGGCG
>JAGRMP010000051.1 GCA_020441225.1 Maritimibacter sp.
TGTGGTGCAGGTCGTGGTGGTATTCGAGCGTTTCCTTCGACATGCCGAGGTCGGCCAGCGCGTCATGGGCGTAGGGAAGGTCGGGAAGGGTGAACGACATGGGGAGTCTCCCTGTTACTTGAGTGTTTCTGTTGGGTGTTAGTTGGGGCGTGTTGGGGGGGCGGGTCAACCCCGCGCGGCTTTCCCTCGCCTTCGGTCACCTTATCGTGAGGAGCTGACACACTGGCGCCGGCGGTCCCGTCCGGCGGGACCGCGCGCTGCTTTCACCCCGTCCGACGCCGCTATTGCGCGGTGCAGGCGCCCGAAGCGCGGGTCGCCTTGTAATTGCCACTCGGCGCGCTGTTGATCGACGCCTTGAGCGACGCGCGGACGATATTGAGCGAGAAGGTAACGCCCGGAATCCACTGGCCTTTTTCGTCCTTGAGGCTGGGGAGTTGCCATGTGTACAACACCCTTGTACCGTTCATCGACTTCAGCGTCGCCGTCATCGGCCCGCCGACGTAATTGTTGGTGAACCCATCCTGGACGAGCACCTCGCCGGTGCTCTCGTTGTGCAGGATGCCAACGGTCTCGGAAATGGTCTTGCCGACCACGCTGCCGGTGAACTTGCACAGGTAGGTTTTCGCCGACACGGGACCCGCGAGGGCGGCGGCCAGCGCGAGCCCGGCCACAACGGAAACAAGCTTCATGAAAACGTCCTTCCCACTATCGTTACGTGTGGAGAAGACCTTGTTTTCCGTCGCTTTTCAACCGGGGGTGATGAAGTGCCCCACCGCGCTGCCGGGTTTCGCCGCGTTGCTCAGGAGATCGAAGACATAGCGCGCGACCGAGCGGAAGGCAATCACCTCGAACGCGGTCCCGGAGGTCATGTGAAAGGCCGCGGGCACCTGGGCGAGCCGGGTGCGGCGCATCTCGCCGGGGCCGAAGACGCCGGGGGCGACATCGGCCGGGCTGAGCTTGGCGATGACCTCACGGCACGCGGCCCCTTCGACGTGGAACACCGCACGCGCGTCCGAGACATCCGCGACCAGCGCGTGCTGGCCGGAGAGCGCGTCCGCGAGCGCCGCCGCCTGCCCCGGCGCCTCGTCCGCCGCACAGAACAGCAAGAGCTCGTCGGGCGACATCCAGGCGAGCCGCGGGCCCACGCCCACGATCTGCCGGGTCCCCGGCAGATCGAGGCCGGTCACCCGTTTCACCGCCTTGGCGAAGCTCGCGTCGGCGAGGTCGCCCCGCAGGCTAACCATGCCGACCCGGCCCGCTTCGGTGACCGTGCAATAGCCCTTGTAGACCGCGCCCGAGAGCGCTGAAACCGCGTCAGACATCCTGCTTGGCCCCTTCCTTGTCGTAGAACACCGGGGAGACGATTGTCGCCCGCACCACGCTGCCGTCGAGCTTCGGCACTTCGAGCACCTCGCCCATCCGGTCGGGCCCATGCACGACCAGCCCCATGGCGATCCCGCGCTTGAGCGTCGGCGAGTAATAGGTCGAGGTCACCCTTCCTTGGGTGTTGCGCTGGCCGTTGGCGTTCCTGCCCTCGGCGGGGATATAGGCCCCGTCCGGCAGGACCGAGCCGTCCTCGGTCTCGAGGCCGACCAATTGCCACCGGTCGTCGCGCGCCATTTCGACCCGCATCTGCGCCCGCTTGCCGAGGTAATCCTCTTTCTTTTTCGAGATCGCCCAGCCGAGGCCCAGGTCCTGCGGGATCACCGTGCCGTCGGTCTCGTCGCCGATCATGATGAAGCCCTTCTCGGCGCGCAGCACGTGCAGGCATTCGGTGCCATAGGGCATCATGCCCAGTCCCCGGCCCGCCTCCATCAGCCGGTCCCACAGCGCCATGCCCTGCGCGGCGGGCACGGCGATCTCGTAGGAAAGCTCGCCCGAGAACGAGATCCGGTAGATCCGCACCGGGAAGCCGCCGAGCGATCCCTCGGCCCAGGTCATGAACGGCAGCGCCTCTTTCGAGACATCCATGCCGCCGATCTGTTCGAGCACCTTGCGGGCCTTGGGGCCCACGACCGCGATCTGGGCATATTGCTCAGTGAGGTTGGCGGTGTAGACCTTCCAGTCCCACCATTCGCATTGCAGCCAGTCTTCCATATGGCCGTGGATACGCTCGGCCCCGCCGGTGGTGGTGTGGCAGAGCCAGGTGTCCTCGTCGATCCGCGCGACCACGCCGTCGTCGATCAGGAAGCCGTTCTCCGAGCACATCAGCCCGTAGCGGCATTTGCCCACGGCGAGTGTCGACATCATGTTGGTGTACATCATGTCGAGGAACCTGCCCGCATCCGGGCCTTTGACGAGGATCTTGCCGAGCGTCGAGGCGTCGAGCAGGCCGACATGGGCGCGGGTGTTGGCGACCTCGCGGTGCACCGCCTGCTCCGCCGTCTCTCCGCCCTGCAGGTAGCAATAGGGCCGCCGCCATTGGCCGACCGGCTCCCAGTCGGCGCCATGGGCCTCGTGCCAATCGTGCATCGGCGTGCGCCGGATCGGCTGGAACAGCGGCCCGCGGGCCTCGCCGGCGATGGAACCCATGGTGAGCGGCGTATAGGGCGGGCGGAAGGTNNGTGGTGGTGCCGGTCTGCGGGATCGCCTGGCCGAGCGCGTCGGAGAGCACGGCGAGACCGTTGATATTGCTGAGCTTTCCCTGGTCGTTCGCCATGCCGAGCGTGGTGTAGCGCTTGGCGTGTTCGACGCTTTCGTAGCCCTCCTGCGCGGCAAGCTGGATGTCCGAGACCTTCACGTCGTTCTGGTA
>JAGRMP010000052.1 GCA_020441225.1 Maritimibacter sp.
ATGATCTTGATCTCGCCCTCGCCGACGATTTCGTGCTCATGCTTGCGGAAATCGGCTTCGGACCTGATGAAGAAGGTCGTGTGGCCGGAGTCGCCGAAGGCCGATTGCAGCACAAGATCGTCGCCGAGCCCGGCGTCCTTGCAGACCTTCTGGAGCTGGGCGTAGCTGGTGACCTCGCTGAGCGCGTTCGGCACCGAGGGCACACCCGCCTTGTTGCCGACCCGCACCGTTTCGATCTTGTTGTCCATATGCGTGCGCAGCCTGGCTTTGGGAAACCAGACCTCGCCGCCCAGTTCCTTGACCAGAGCCTCGGTTTTCTCGTCGAACATCAGGAAGACGAACTTGGGCTTGCCGCCGCGGGTCTTGACGTAGTCGATCACCTCCTTGTGCTGGAGCAGGTAATTGTTGATGTCCTCGATCGACTGGAATTCGTCATGCGGCAATTCGGAGGGGCAGAGCACGTTCGGATGGCGCCCGTCGAAACAGTCCATGTAACAGATATATTTGAAGTTTTTCACCCACTCGTCGAGCCCGAGCAGGTTGAAGTTGGTCGCCGAAACAAAATAGATCGGATCGGAGTTGGTGTGGAAGTACCGGCGGATCTCGGAGATGTTCTTCAATGTCTTCTTGGCCATTAGGTTGGCTCCTTCCTTCCTGTTGGTCGTCAGTTCATCTCGGCTTTCAGCGCGTCCTTGGTAAACACCCTGAGCCCGAGATCGGCGCGGTAGCCGTGGATTTCGCTCACATCGAGCGCCATCATGAAGCTCATGATCTCGGGACTGATTACCTGTCCCGGCACAAGGATCGGGAAGCCCGGCGGGTAGGGGATGATGAATGAGGTCGAGACCAGTTCCTCGCCGGCTTTCAACCGCTCCATCAGCGTGGTGTCGAGCGGCAGGTAGTCGCATTTGTCTTCGTCGTAGGCGAGGAAGAAGGCGCGGCGGATATCGCCCTCGGAGGTGTCGGTGCCGAACCGGAATGCCTCGTGGAAATGGCTGAAATCCGGCAGCGGCGGCACGTGTTCGACCAGCGCCGAGACCCGGTTCTGGAACGAGCTGCAGCTCCATCTTGGAGGCGTCGTCGAGCAGGTCGTCGATCTCCTTGGCGATCTCGACCAGCACCTCGATCAGGTAGGCGACCGAGGAGCGCGTGGTGCCGATATTGGTCATGAACAGCACGGTGTTGCGCGAGGTCTTGTTGATCTGGATCCCGTATTTGTCCATCAGGATCTTGGTCTTGAACGTGTCGCCGTCCCAGCCGGTCCCGCCGACCGCGAGGGTGATACGGGTGGGATCGAGCACGAACTCGTCCCTGGCCCAGGCCGCCCATGCATCGCTCCAGCCCTGCTGCGGGTCGTAGTAGCTCTGGATCCCGCTTTCACGGAAGGCTTCCGGGATCATGTCGCCGGCGGCGAGCACGGTGAAATACTTCTGCAGCAGCGGATGGGTCGAGACCGCGCGGCGGATCGCCATCGCGCTTTCGACCTGCCGCTGGACGAATTCGAACCCTTCGAGCTCGACCTGCCGCCGTCCGACATCGAGAGAGGCGATGATCTGGTAATTGGGCGACGTCGAGGTATGGGTGAAATAGGCTTCGTGGAAGGCCTGTTCGACCTCGCCTTTGAAGTCCTGGTCGTTGACGTGGATCATCGAGCCCTGCCGCAGCGATGTCAGGGTCTTGTGGGTCGACTGGGTGGAGTAGACCCGCACCCGCGCGTCCGGTGGCGGCACCAGCCGGGTGTTGAGCCAGGTCTCGTTGTCGGCGTCGGCCAGCTTCTTTTGCTGGTTTTCCCAGGCCGCGGCGGCCTCGGGGGTTCTCAGCGTCTCGCGCAGCGTGTTGGCGACGTCCATCCCCGTCCGCTTCCGGTAGGTCGGATTGAAGCGGGCGAAGGCGAACCAGGCCTCGTCCCAGAGGAACACGAGATCTTTCTTGATCGCGAGGCATTCCTCCATCACGCGCTGGACGTTGTAGACCAGCCCGTCGAAGGTGCAGTTGGTGAGCAGGACCATGCGCACCTTGTCGAGCTTGCCGGCCGACTTGAGCTCCAGGAGCTTGTGCTTGATTTCGGCGAGCGGCACCGCGCCGTACATCGAGTATTGATGCAGCGGGTAGCTGTCCATGTAGACGACATGGGCGCCCGAAAGCACCATGCCGTAATGGTGCGACTTGTGGCAATCGCGGTCGACCAGCACGATATCGCCCGGCCGGATCAGCGATTGGACCACGATCTTGTTGCAGGTCGAGGTGCCGTTGGTGGCGAAGAACGTCTGTTTCGAGCCGAAGGCGCGCGAGGCCATGTCCTGCGCTTCCTTGATCGGCCCGCGGGGTTCGAGCAGGCTGTCGAGCCCGCCGGAGGTGGCCGAGGTCTCCGCGAGGAAGATGTTGGGCCCGTAGAAAGCGCCCATGTCCTGGATCCAGTGCGACCGGCTGATCGACTTGCCGCGACTGATCGGCATGGCATGAAACACGCCGGTGGGCTGGCGCGAGTATTCCTTGAGCGCGGTGAAGAACGGCGTCTTGTAGCGCCGCGCCACGCCGCGCAGGATGTTGAGGTGCAGCTCGAGGAAGTCTTCCTGGTTGTAGAACACCCGGCGGCAGAGGCCGAGGTCCATGAGCGCGATGTCTTCGGCCGAGCGGTCGGTGACGAGGTAGGCGTCGAGTTCGGGCCTGACCTTGGCGATCAGCCGGCAGGCCTCGGGGCCGTAATCGCTCGGCATCAGGTGATCGACGTCTTCTTCGTCGCCGATGTGGCTGATGTATTGCTGCAGGATCGGCAGCACGTTCTTCGATTTGAGCACCAGCCCGGGGCGCACGACAACCGCCTGGACGTTGTGGTTGAACAGGATGCCGATCAGCGCGTCTTCGAGGCTGGGGACGATGACCGGTTCGTAGATGAACGGGTCTTCTGGCCGGCGGACCCGATTGAGCGCGCCGCGCAGGAATTTCTCCTGGTTCTCGTTGACGCTGTCGACGATCAGCACTTCGAAATAGGGCCGCCCAAGGGCCCGCGCCTCCAGCGTCAGCGCGCTCTCGTCTTCGTAATCTTCGCTGTCCACGTCGTCGGCGCCGAGCGGGATCGTCCGGCGTCGGTAGGCGCCTGTCGCGAGGGCCCGTGCGACGCGCTTGACCGAGATCGTGAGATCCTCGATCGCGCGCTGGTCGAGCAGGCGGCGCAGGTGTTCGAACGCCTGCCGACCGGGGAAGGCCCAGTAGGCCTCGATCGGTTCGAGCGACTCGAACAGGGCCTCTGCGGTGCTCACGAGCATCTTGCCCTTGCGCCCCTCGGTGCCGTCGATACCGAGAGATTCGACGGTTTCGCGCAGGGTGCTCCAACGGTCGGCGCGCAGTTGGGTGGCGCTGTAATAATCGCCGATCGACGGCAGATTTCGGTCTGTCGCTGCGTTCATTCGTTTTCCTCCCTATTGCGCGCCGCGGTCACGACGCGCTCCGCAGCCCTGCCGCGGTCAGTCGGTTCCGGTTTTTCCCTTGAACATCGGGACGTTTTCGGACGCTTGCGGGTGCGCGGCGTCGAGACCCAGCGCCGAGCGCGGATCCGACATGTCGACCCCGGCCCGCGAGCCCTGTTCCGGGATGGCGAGCGGTCCCAGCGTGTGCAGGTAGGCGTCGGTGCCGCTGTTGCGGTCGTAGATCGAGAAATCGGCCTCGCGGTCACGGAAACTTTTCAGCACCTGCCCGAGACCCTTGATGCCCGTTTCACGCTGGCGACGGACCAGATCGAGATCGACCTCGATGGGAAACATGTCTTCCTGCCCGGCCGACTGGTGCAGCACGGTCGCGGTGGGGTCGACAACGATGGAGCGGCCGACGCCGCCGGCGGCAAGGCCGTTGACGGCGAAGACGTAGCACTGGAACTGTGCCGCGGTCGCACGCGCAATGGCGAGTTCGGCGTCGCGGTCTGTCGTGCCGGTCAGGACCGGGTTGAGCAACACTTCGACGCCCTGGCTGGTGAGCTGACGTGTGGTCTCGGGGAACCAGATGTCGTAACAGATCGACAGCCCGAACCGCCCGACGTCGGGAACGTCGAAGATGCAGAACTCGGTGCCGGATGAAATGTCGGCTTCATACGGTTTGAACGGGAACATCTTGCGATAGTGCGTGACGATCTCGCCTTCGGGGTTGATGACCACCGCGGTGTTGTAGATCTTTCCGTCCGCGGTCCGTTCGAACATCGACCCCGGAATGAGCCAGATCGCGTAGCGCTTCGCGGCGTCGCGAAATCCGTCGAGGACCTCATTGGGGAAGGGTTGCGCAAAGGTGTGCAGGGGCCCGTAGGGCGCCAGTTCCGAGAACAGGACCATCTGGGTCCAGGGAAATCGGGCCATCAGGATGTCGATACGATGATGCATCGCCTCGACGTTCGAGTGCAATGCGGCCACGTGCATCTGTACGCCGGCAATCGCAAAGGGGGTCATTGCTTCGTCTCCAAGGACTGGCGCGGACAGGCGTGTCCGCTCCCCAGTCGAATTACGGCCCACCGTTGCGGTTCAACGGTGGGCGTCCGTGTTCTACCGGACCACGAGCACCGGGATTTCCGAGTGCCGGACGACCTTTTCGGCGGCCGAGCCGACGAGGAAGCTGCGCAGCTCGTCCGGCGGGTGCGAGGCCATCACGATCACGTCGGCCCCGATCTTTCTGGCCGAGGTCAGGATGGTCTCGGGGACGTGACCATGGCCGACATGCGGGCTGGCCTTGGCCCCCTCGGGCAGGTTTTCGGCGATGAAGTCCTCGAGCGCGGTTTCCATATGGTTGAGCGCCTTGGTCTCGAAATCCGCGGGCAGGAAACTCGCCACCATCGCGGCGCCGATGTCGTGGACGATGCCGAGCACATGGATCTCGCCGTTGTCGCCGGCGAGCCGGAGCGCCATGGGCAGGGCCTTCTCCCAGCTCGCCGGGTGGTTCAGATCGATTGGCAGAACTATCTTGTCAAACATGTCCGTCCTCCTTTCAGGCCGCGGCCGGCACGCGTGCCGCGCGACCGCGTTGCAGGAACACCACCGCGGCGAGCAGCAGGAGCGCCGGGATGAACATCCAGTATTTCGACGGCTGCGGCGCGGGGACCTGGACCGACATCACCTTCTGATCCCAGTCGAGACCGGCGGCCTGGGCCGGGCTGTCGAAAGTGACGTTGTCGATCACCATCTCGCCGCCGTTGTCGATCAGTTCGAGGCCCGAGGCGAACAGCCGGTCGGCCCCGGTCTCGCCTTCGCCCAGGGTCAGCGGCGCGACAAAGGTCACCGGGTCGCCGACCGCGTCGAGGCCGCTGACCTGAAGCCGGATCTCGCTGCCGGGGGCGGCATCCGACGCGGCCTGTTCGATCTGGCTGCCGGGCAGTTCGGTGAACGGCGGTGCGACCATGTCCATCCAGAAGCCCGGGCGGAACAGGGTGAAGGCGACCAGGAGGAGCGCGATGGATTCGTAGAACCGGTTGCGGGTGAGGAACCAGCCCTGGGTTGCGGCGGCGAACAGCAGCATCGCCACCGTCGCGACGACGAATATGAAGACCCCGTGCGCCAGATCGACGTCGATCAGCAGAAGGTCGGTGTTGTAGATGAACAGGAAGGGCAGGGCCGCGGTGCGGAGCGAATAGAAGAACGCCACCACGCCGGTCCGGATCGGATCGCCGCCCGACACGGCCGCGGCGGCGAAGCTCGCGAGCCCGACAGGCGGCGTCACGTCGGCCATGATGCCGAAGTAGAACACGAACAGGTGCACCGCGATCAACGGCACGATCAGGCCGTTCTGCTGCCCGAGCGCGACGATCACCGGCGCCAGCAGGGCCGAGACCACGATGTAGTTGGCGGTGGTCGGCAGGCCCATCCCCAGGATCAGGCTGAGGATCGCGGTGAGCACGAGGATCGCCAGCATGTGGCCGCCCGAGAGCACTTCGACCACGTCCGCCAGCGACGAGCCGACGCCGGTCTGGCTGACGGCACCGACGATCACGCCGGCGGTCGCGGTGGCGATGCCGATGCCGATCATGTTGCGTGCCCCGGTCACCAGACCGTCGATCAGATCGGTGAAACCGCCGCGGATCTCGGCGGCCATGTTGCCGGTATGGCGCAGGATCGAGAGCAGCGGGCGCTGGGTGAGCAGGATGAAGATCATGAAGGCCGAGGCCCAGAAAGCCGACAGGCCGGGCGATTTTTGTTCGACCATCAGCATCCAGACCAGTACGACGACCGGCAGGATGTAGTGCAGGCCGGCGCGCACGGTGGGGCCGGGGAGCGGCAGGCTTTTGACCGGCTCGTTGGGGTCGTCCATGTGCAGGGGCTCTTCGCGGGCGGCGACCCAGAGGAGGCCGATGTAGACCGCGGAGAGCAGCACGAAGACGACGAGGCCGGCCGATTTGCCGAAGGTGGGCGTGATCCAGCCCATCAGGAAGTAGACCGCGAAGGACAGGGCGCAGATCGCGGCGACGGTGAAGGCGATGCCGATCAGCCGCTGCACGATGGGCTTGGGCGTATAGGCGCGCGGAAGGCCCTGCATGCCGGCCTTCATCGCTTCGAGATGGACGATGTAGACGAGCGCAATGTAGGAGATCACCGCCGGGACGAAGGCGTATTTGACCACCTCGAAATAGGGGATGCCGACATATTCGACCATCAGGAAGGCGGCGGCGCCCATCACCGGCGGCATGATCTGGCCGTTGACCGAGCTTGCCACCTCGACGGCGCCGGCCTTTTCGGAGCTGAAGCCGACCTTTTTCATCAGCGGGATGGTGAAGGTG
>JAGRMP010000446.1 GCA_020441225.1 Maritimibacter sp.
CCCCAGAGGCAGGCGATGCCGGCCGCGATACAGGCGAACGGGTTGGCGCCCGAGGAACCGGCGAGCCGCACGGTCGACGTCGAGGCGTTCTGCTCATGGTCGGCGTGCAGGGTGAAGATCCGGTCCATCGCGCGGCTCAGGATCGGGTTCACCTCGAACTCCTCGGCCGGGACCGAGAAACACATGTAGAGGAAGTTGGACGCGTAATCGAGCGAGTTCTTCGGATACACGAAGGGCTGGCCGATCGAATACTTGTAGGCCATCGCGGTGATGGTCGGCAGCTTCGCGATCATCCGCACGGCGGCCACCTCGCGCTGCCACGGGTCCGAGATGTCGACCGAGTCGTGGTAGAAGGCCGAGAGAGCGCCGACCACGCCCACCAGCGTCGCCATCGGGTGGGCGTCGCGGCGGTAGCCGGAGAAGAACTTCATCAGCTGTTCATGCACCATCGTGTGGCGAGTGACGCGGAACTCGAAGTTCTCGAGCTCCTCCGCGGTCGGCAGGTGGCCGTAGAGCAGGAGGAAGCAGACCTCGAGATAATGCGACTTCTCGGCCAGCTGGTCGATCGGATAGCCGCGGTACAAGAGCTCGCCTTTCTCGCCGTCGATGAAGGTGATCGCGCTCTCGCACGACGAGGTCGAGGTGAAGCCCGGGTCATGGGTGAAGACACCGCCCTGGGCGTAGAGCTTGGAAATGTCGATGACATCAGGCCCGACGGTGGGCGAATACATCGGCAGTTCCAGCGCCTTGTCGCCATAGGTGAGCGTCGCGGTTCCCGTCTTGTTCGGCATAGGCGTCCCTTTCTCAAGGAGCCCCCTTGCGAGGGGCGGTTAGCGTGCCGCCTCCTCGATCCGCGCGATTGTCTCGTCGCGGCCCAACAGCAGCATCATGTCGAAAACGCTGGGCGTTACAGCCCGACCGGCCAGGGCCGCGCGCAAGGGCGCCGCCAGCTTGCCGAACTTGGTGTCATGGGTGGCGGCAAGCGCGTTCAGGATTTCTTCCAGCGTGTCGCGTTCCCAGCTAGCAGTTTGCAGCTGCGGCGTCAATTCTCTCAGTATACCACGGGATACATCATCGAGGGCGCTTTCCGCCTTCTCGTCCCGGTCGATCGGCCGCGCGATCAGGGCGAATCGAGCCTTTTCAAGGATTTGCGGCAGGGTTTTGGCGCCCGGGCGGAACAGCTCCATCGCCTGCGCGATGAGCCGCGCTTCCGGGGCCGAGAGCGGTTTGCCCCCGGTCGCATCGAGATAATCCTGCAGTTGCAAAACGATATCTTCCGGGTCCATCCGGGCGATGTGCTGGCCGGAAATATGGTCGAGCTTCTTGAAGTCGAACCGCGCCGCGCCCTTGCCGATCCCGTCGAAATCGAACCAGCCCTGGGCCTCGGCGTCGGTAAAGACCTCGTCGTCGCCGTGGCTCCAGCCGAGCCGGGCGAGGTAATTGCGCATCGCCGCCGCCGGGTAACCCATGGCGCGGTATTCCTCGACCCCGAGCGCGCCGTGGCGCTTCGAGAGCTTCTTGCCGTCGGGCCCGTGGATGAGCGGGATATGGGCGAAGACCGGCAAGTCCCACCCCATCGCCGCGTAGACCTGCATCTGCCGGGCGGCGTTGTTGAGGTGATCGTCCCCCCGGATCACATGGGTCACGCCCATGTCGTGGTCATCGACGACGACGGCAAGCATGTAGGTCGGTGTACCGTCCGAACGTAAACAGATCATGTCGTCGAGCTGGTCGTTGCGGATGGTGACTTCGCCCTGGACCTGGTCGCGGATCACCGTCGCGCCGTCGCGCGGGGCCTTGAGCCGCACCGTATAGGGCGCATCCGGGTGGTCGGCCGGGTCGGCATCGCGCCAGGGCGACTGGAACAGGGTCGAGCGGCCCGCTTCGCGCGCCTCCTCGCGGAAAGCGGCGATCTCCTCGGGCGTGGAGAAGCACTTGTAGGCGTGCCCGGCCGCCAGCATCGCCTCGGCCACCTCGACATGGCGGGGCGCGCGCTCGAACTGGCTCACCGGGTCGCCGTCATAGTCGAGCCCGAGCCAGTCGAGCCCGGCGAGGATCGCATGCGTCGCCTCGGGGGTCGAGCGCGCGCGGTCGGTGTCTTCGATCCGGAGCAGGAATTTCCCGCCCCGACCCCGGGCATAGAGCCAGTTGAACAACGCCGTGCGGGCGCCGCCGATATGCAGATAGCCGGTCGGCGAAGGGGCGAAACGGGTGACCACATCGGGGGTGGGCGCGGGCTCGGGCATGGGCGCGTGTTAACCTTTTGGAAACCATGTTTTGGGTATGTTTGCGCTTGTGTTTAGAGCGTTTCCGGACCGAGGGGAAGGCGTGTGACCCGACGGAACGGCGCCCCGGAGGCGCTTGGGCCCCGACGCGGGCCGGGGGACGCGCCAAAGGACGACCGACGGCGCCGCGCGGGCCGCGACGGCGGCGCGCAGGACCAGGGCAGCGAGGGCAACGGGTGAACCTGTTGGCGATCATTTCCGGGCGGCTCGAACGGCTCAGCGGCCGGCGGATGCTCTATGTCCCGGTCTGCCTCGGCCTCGGGGTCGGAAGCTACTTTGCCCTGCCGATCGAGCCGACGATGCTGGCCTGGGTGCTGACCGGGCTTGCGGCGGTGGGCCTCGCCGGGGCCGGCGCGCGGCTCTCGCGTGGCCGATACGCCGGGCTCGGCCTGCCGCTCTTCGGGCTCGCCCTGGTCGCCACCGGCCTCGTCGCGGGCGGGATCCGCAGCGCCAGTGTCGCCGCGCCGGTGCTCGATTTCCGCTACTACGGCCCGGTGGAGGGCCGAGTGGTCAAGATCGATCGTTCGGCCTCGGACGCGACCCGGCTGACCCTGGACCGCATCCGCCTCGACCGGGTCACGCCCGCACAGCTGCCCGAACGCGTGCGGGTCTCGCTGCACGGCGACCAGCCGTTCGTCCGGCCGGTGCCCGGCGACCGGCTGGCGATGA
>JAGRMP010000447.1 GCA_020441225.1 Maritimibacter sp.
GCACTGGCCGGCATTGTACATCGCCGCATCCATCAGCGTGGCGACCGCCGCGTCGAGATCCGCGTCTTCGCAGACATAGCCCGGATCCTTGCCGCCAAGTTCCAGCCCGAGCCCGGTAAAGGTGCCCGCGGCCGCGCGTTCGATCCGCGCGCCGCCCGCGACGGAGCCGGTGAAGTTGATGAAGTCGAAGGCGCCCGACGAGATCAGCTCTTCGGTGGTGTCGTGGTCGAGGAAAAGGTTCTGGAAGACATCCCCGGGCACGCCCGCTTCGGCGAAGCATTGCACCAGCCGCTCGCCCACGAGCAGGGTCTGGGTCGCGTGTTTCAACACCACGGTGTTGCCGGCGATGAGCGCGGGCACGATCGTGTTGATCGCGGTCATATAGGGGTAGTTCCAGGGCGCGATGACGAAGACCACGCCATGCGGCGCGCGCCGGATAAAGCGGCGGAATGTGTCGCTGTCTTCGAGCACGAGGTCCGCAAGGCCCTCTTCGGCGATCTCGGCCATATATTGCGTGCGCTCGGCGACGCCACGGAACTCGCCGCCGTAGCGGGTCGGGCGGCCCATCATCCAGGCCAGTTCCTCGGTCACCTGGTCGTTGATCGCGCCGAGCCGTTCGATGCCTTTCTTGACCAGCGCGATCCGCTCGGCGAGCGGGCGTGCCGCCCAGGCGGGTTGCGCCGCGCGGGCCGTGTCCACCGCCACGCGGGCCGCCTCGGGGGTGAGCACCGGGCGTTCGGCATAGACCGATCCATCGACCGGCGAGATACATTTCAGGGTCTGTGTCATTTGTGCGATTCCATGACTTGTTCCATCTGCTCATTCAGACTTGTCAGCTTGATTGTCCAGTGACCGTCGCTGCGGCGTTCCATCACATTGAGGGAGAGCCCGCGGGATTGCGCGCGGCCCCCGGCCGCGACCGGCACCTCCGCCGCGTAGCGCACCAGGCAGTATCCCAGCGCGCCGTCGATCCCTGCCCGGACCACGGTCATCGTCTTGTTGGTCTCGCCCTCGGAAAACCAGTCGCGATGCGCGGCCGCGATCGCGACCCGACCCCGGACGGGCGGGCCGAACGGGGACACGAGCTCGCCGTCCTCGGCGTAGAGCGCGGCGCACCCTTCCGCATCCTCGGCCTTGTAGGCGGCCAGGTATCGGTCCAAGACCGCCTGAAAGGTGCGGTGCGGGTCCACTTGGGTCAGGCCCGTTCAAACCCACGCGCCAGCTCCCAATCGGTGACCGCCGTGTCGAAGGCCTCCTGCTCCCACCGCGCCGCGCGGGCGTAATGGTCGATCACCGCATCGCCGAAGGCCGCGCGCAGCATCTTCGAGCCATCGAGCGCGGCGGTGGCGTCGCGCAGCGAGGTCGGAATGTGTTCGGCGCTGCCTTCGTAGGCGTCGCCCACCATCGGCGCGGGCGGTTCGATCTTTTCCTCAATTCCCGCGATACCCGCCGCCAGCATCGCGGCAATGGCGAGATAGGGGTTCACATCCGCGCCCGGCACGCGGCATTCGAAACGGATGCCCGGGGAATTGTCGCCCACCAGCCGGAAGGCGGCGGTGCGGTTGTCGACCGACCAGACCTTGCGGGTGGGGGCAAAAGACCCGACCTGGAAGCGCTTGTAGGAATTGACATAGGGCGCCATGAACCAGGTGATGTCGGACGCATAGGTCAGGAGCCCGCCCAGGTAGTGCCGCGCGGTTTCCGACAGGCCCAGCTCGGCGTCCGGATCGTAGAAGACCGGCTTGCCGTCGGCCGTGCGCAGCGACTGGTGCACATGGCTCGCCGAGCCCACCCGTTGCGGGTGCCATTTCGGCAGGAAGCTCACCGCGTGGCCGGTCATGTGCCCGACCTCCTTGGCGGCGTGCTTGGCGATGGAATGGTACTCGGCGCAGGCCTGGGCGGTGCCGTAGCGGATGTTGAGCTCCTCCTGCCCCGCTTCGGCCTCGCCCTTGGTGCCCTCGACCGGCACGCCCGAGGCGAAAAGCCCCTGGCGCAACGGGTGCATCACCGGCTCGTCCTTGGTCCCGAGCAGGAGCGAGTAATCGGCGTTGAAGTCGGTGAGCGTGGCGAGGTCGCGGTAGCCCTCGGCGTGCATCTCCTCGAAGCTCTTCTTGAAGATGAAGAACTCGAGCTCGGTGGCGGTGATCGCCTCGAAGCCCATCGCCGCCAGGCGGTCGACCTGCGATTGCAGCATCGCCCGGGGGCTGTGGGCGATGGCGGCGTGGCCGTGGTGGTCCATCACGTCGCACAGCACCATCGCGGTGCGCGGCAGCCAGCCCGCGATCCTGAGCGTCGAGAGATCGGGCTTCATCATGTAATCGCCGTAGCCCGCCCGCCACGAGGTGCTGGCGTAGCCATCGACTGTCCACATCTCGAGATCCGTCGCCAGCAGGTAGTTGCAGCAATGGCTCTCTTCCCAGGCGGTGTCGACGAAGTATTGCGCGACGAAGCGCTTGCCCTGGAGCCGGCCCTGCATGTCGACGATGCAGGCCATGACGGTGTCGATCTCGCCCGACGCCGCGAGGTCCTTCAACGCATCAAGTGTCAGGTTGCCGGTCATCGTTCACCTCCATCGAGGGGCTGCGGTCCCGTCCAGAGACCCGCCCGGGCGCAGCCCGGGCCCC
>JAGRMP010000448.1 GCA_020441225.1 Maritimibacter sp.
AAGGGCAAGGGCTCGGTCGATTTCTGGGCCGCCAAGGTCAAGCCCGGCCGGATCATGTTCGAGATCGACGGTGTCGACGAAGAGACCGCGCGCGAAGCGCTGCGGCTCGCGGCGATGAAACTGCCGGTCAAGACCCGGACCGTGGTTCGCGAAGACTGGTAAGTCTTGCCCGGGCCCAAGCCCGTTAAACCTTGAAACCCCCGTCGGCACACCGGCGGGGGTTTTCCGTTTCGTGCCGCGCAGTTCCGCCGCTTTCTGGCGGACAATCCCGCGCCGGTTTCATCTTTGGGCGGGCGAAACTTTCCGCAACGTCATCGGCCCGTCTGCGCCAGTTACCGCTCACGCTGCGGTGCGGCGGGTTGTCGCTGCGGTGCGGCAATGTTAGATTGGACCCATGGGAGGAAACCAAGTCTGACCCAGAATGAGGTTTCCAGATGTTCGAAACGATCACCATCCAGACCGGCGCACAGCCCTTTAGTCCCAAGCTGAAAGCCATCCTCGACACGTTCTTCGCCGAGCTCGGGCAGGGCTTCAACGCCTACCTCGCCAGCCGTCCGAAACTCGTGGAAATCGAGCGTCTCTACGCGCTTACCGACGCGGAACTGGCCGAAATGGGCCTCGCGCGCGACGATATCCCGCGCCACGTATTCCGCGATCTGCTCTGAGCCGGCGGCGCTGCCGTCGGCACAGGCGCGATCCGCTCCCGACGACCCGAAAAAAAACGACCCTCGCCGTCCCGCCGGCGGGGGTTCTGCTTTGCCGGTCCTGCCGTCTCGTCTAGTCTGGCCGGACCCGGGTCACGCTCCGTCCGACCCGGGATCATTGTCAGGGATAGTTTTCATGAAAAGAATAACCGGCCTCTTGGCTCCGCTGTTCCTCTGTGCCACCGCCGCGGTGGCCGAGACCGATCTCGTCGCCCAGGGGGCCGAGGTCTTTGGCCGGGTCTGTTTCGACTGCCACAACGCGACCGAACCCAACCCCGACATGATCGCGCCGCCGATCTTCGCGGCCAAGAACCACTATGCCGATTTCACCACGCGGGACGATTTCGTGCTGGCGGTCTCGGCTTTCCTGCTCGACCCGCAGGAAGAAACCGCGCGCATGCCCGGCGCGATCGACCAGTTCGGCCTGATGCCGCCGCCGGGCATCACCGGGGCCGAGGCGCTTGCCGTCGCGGAATACCTCTATGCCACCGATTTCACCCTGCCGGACTGGTACCAGGAACATTACCGGGCCGAGCACGGCACCGCGCCCGCGGGGAACTGAAGCCTCCGCGGCCGGGCGTTTACATCGGGAGGAGGCGCGCCCCGGCCCGTCGCCGCGGCCCGTCGCTGACGCCCGTCGCTGCCGTCAGTCGGTGGCCGACGGCACTGCCAGCGCCAGGGCCTCGGTCACCCGCCCGCTGTCGCAGCAGGGCACCCCGGCGAACTCCGCTTTCGCCTTCACGAAGGCTTCGTCCATCGAGAGAAATTCCTCGTCCATGAGGCGCATGGCTTCGGACGCGATGGCCTTTTTGAAATGGTCATGGGACGGGATCATGTTTGCCTCACTTTCTTTGACGGACTTAGCGTAACCTAGATTGGTTAACGTCCGTTTGCGCCGGTGGTTCCGGCGTCTGGCGGAGAGTCTCGGACCAAACCGGGCGAATGTCCGCAGCGAAATGCGTGATGCGCGAAAATTTCCGCGAGGTGTTGCGGCGCGAACGCCTGCCCGGCGCTGCGGACGTTGGGGCCGCTTTCAAGCCAGGCAAGGCGCCCGAACCCGGCCGCTCACACCCACTTGTAGTTGAAGCTCACCGAGATCCGCTCGTCGTCATCGGCGAGGTTGAGCGGCACTTCGTGGCGCAGCCAGCTTTCCCACAGGAAGACATCGCCCGGCTCGGGCTTCATGTAGACGAACAGCCTGAGATCCTCGCGGGCGTCCTTCTTGCGCGGGGGCGCGGCCATCATCCGGCCCGAGCGCGGGTCTTCGAGCTTGAGCGCGCTCGCGCCCTCGGGAAGGGCGACGTAGGTGGTGCCCGAGATCACCGAATGCGGGTGGATATGGCTCGAATGCGTGCCGCCTTCGGGCAGGATGTTGATCCACAGATCCTCGAGCTCCAGCGAGCCGCCGCCCAGGTCCCACTCGAGCGCCTCGGCGAACGCGGCGACATGCTTGTCGAGCGCCTCCTTGAGGGCGGCGAAGACCGGCGAGCGCCAGGTGAGATCGGCGAGCGAGGCATAGGAGGTGTAGCCCGGATAGCCGTTGTCCTCGCACCATTGCTGCCCGGCCTCGTCGTCGTCGGCAATGGCGCGGCACTCGTCGTCGAGCTCCGCGGTGTCGACGCCGGGCCCGTGCTCGGAAAGGCGCGCGCGGTAGAACGGGGTGACGAACAGGTTTTTGATCTCGGCCATGGCGGTCTCCTTTGCTCCCGGCTTCTACTCCAGGCGCGCGCCCGGCCCAAGGGCCCGCGTCGCCGCGGCCTACAGCCCGGCGGCGGTCGCCGCGACGATCACGGCGGCACCCGCGAAGAAGGCCGCCAGGGCATATACCGTCCGGCCGACTTCGTGCTCGGCCATGAGGACGATGAGGAGGCACAGGATCCAGACCGGCGCGGCGAGCGCGAAGACGGGAGGGAGGGCCACCGCCCCGACAAGTGACGCAAACGCAACGGCCGCCCCGCCCAAGCCGACGATCCGCACCATGATCCTGTAAATGGCCGGGCGCGGGCGATCTTCGGTGCCGTAGATGAGAACGCCGGCCAGGGCGACGATGCCTTCCAGGATGATATCCATGGCTCTCTTTCGCTTGCTTCCGGTGTGGCAGGTGGGGCGGCGCCTCGGCCTCGGGAAGGGGGAGAAGCGGTACCGCGTTCCCCGCAGCGGAAAGACGCCGTTTCGAAACGGCGTGCGAAGCGTTTCGAAACCGCTTGTCCCGGTCCCGGCGCGAAGCCCAAGAAAAAACCCCGCCGGCCAGGCCGACGAGGGAGGTGCACCTGGTAAAACGGGGAGGGTCAGCCGAACCAGCCGGTGACCTTTTCCCAGACCGATTTTTTCTTTTTCGGCGCTTCGGCGGGCGCGTCTTCGGCCGCTTCCGGGGCCGCCGCCGCGACGTCGGGCCTGGCCCCGCCGGTCACCGCGTCCTTGACCGCCTCGGCGGCGCGCTTGATCACGGAGGTGCCCTCGACCTCGGGCATCGGCTCTTCGGCGAAATGCTCCTCGTCGGGCTGGACGGTGGCCTTTTCGACGGTCTCGGCGGTTACCTCTTCGAAGGTGTCGAGCGCGGCGAGGGTCGCGGGGCCGGCAAGCCCATCGACGACCAGGCCGTTTTTCTCCTGAAACGCCTTCACGGCCTTTTCAGTGCCGGGGCCGAAGATCCCGTCGGCGCCGATCCCGAGGCCCTCCTGGAGCTTTTTCACGGCCGCCCCGCGCGAACCGCGGCGCAGGAGGACAAGCTCGTAGAGCCCCATGTGGGTGAAGGTGTCGGGCCCGGCGATGCCATCGACAGCGAGGCCGTTCGCGGACTGGTAGTCTTTCACGGCCTTTTCGGTCCCGGGGCCGAAATCGCCATCGGCGGTGATGCCCAGCTTCTCCTGCAGGCGCTTCACCGGCACGCCTTTCATCCCGCGTTTCAAGATCGACATGTATGTGTACTCCCTCGACAGTTTCCGATTCCGGTCAAATCCGGTCGGTACCACCTGACTGTATCAGGAATCGGGAACAAGGGGCGAAATCTCTCGGAATTCCCCCTTTCCGTGCGGGAAACCCGGCACCGGCGGGCAGGTCCGCCGGTGCCGCCGAAACGGGTGCTACTGAAACCGCGCCATCATCATCATCGACATCAGCGCGAAGCCGATCCCGGCCCATTCCCGGGCGCCGATGTCTTCCTTGAACCAGAAGGCGCCGATGGCGGCGAGGGCGAGCAGGGTGAACATCGAATAGGCGACGGCGGCCTGGGCGAGGGTGGTGTGCCGCATCGCCCAGAACCACAACACCGCCGCGATCGAGTAAAGGACGCATCCGGCGGCAATGAGCGGAAGTGTCGCGGCACCGTCGCGCCCGGCGGCAATCTTGAGAATGACGTCCCCGACGATGACGACGATGCCGGTGACAAGCGTGAAGAACAGCCCGTAGAAATAGACCATCGAAAACATCCTGACAAAAAAGGAACTCCTCCGACGGGGCGAACTGGCGTCCATCTCGGGAAACGTGACCCTATAGTGGAACAGTTTGAGGCGTTTGCGTGTTCGAGCAAGACATCTGTGTCGGGGCATCGCAAATTTGTGAACAGGTTCACGGTTTTCAGATACAGATGCAGATGCCGACGCCGGTGCCGATGCCGGGCAGATCCCCGTCCGATATCCGCACGCGCCGCGGAATACGCAGAATCCCGCGCCCGAGGGCTTGCCATGGCAGGCAAAGGCGCGTATTGCGCAGCCTTCACACGAACCCACCGGATTCGGCGTGACCGCGACGCTTGCGCGACGCAGGCGGAAACGGGCGCCCCGGTGCATGGAAAGGAACAGGCGGATGAACGCCAGCGAATTGCGTGACAAAAGCGCCGACCAGATCAAGGAAGAGCTGGAATCGATCAAGAAAGAAGCCTTCAACCTGCGGTT
>JAGRMP010000449.1:0-124 GCA_020441225.1 Maritimibacter sp.
ATCGCCGGGGCGATGCCGATGACCGCAGGCAACAGCCGGGCGCGGAGGTTGTAGATGTCGAGAATTGTCATGGTCTTATCCTCCGCCCTTGCCGCCGGCGACGTCCTGGCGTACGCCCATGAGG
>JAGRMP010000449.1:172-2944 GCA_020441225.1 Maritimibacter sp.
CCGGCGTGACGATCAGCAAAGCCGAAGGCGGTGGGCGTTCAGCGGCGAGTTCGGCCGCCGTCCTGCGATCAAGCGCGGACGGTCCCTCATCGGCCCGATGAGAGTGCCAGGTACCGACATCAAAAAGAGTCGCTCCGCTTTCGCCATGACGGGCCTTGATGGCCGCCTTCAAGCCCTCGGTGCCTAACACGAAACGGCTGGCCGAGCGCTTGCTGTCCGGCGGCGCCGGCAGAAGATCGACGACGGTGACCGTGCGTAGGCGGGCGCTGCACGTGCCGATCATCAGGCCGCCCGTCTCAACATCCGGCCAGCGGGCGACCTCCGCGTAGATTTCTTCAAGCACGCGCTGGGCGATGCGCAGGGTCCAGCCATCGGCTCCTTCCACATCGACGACGGCAAAGGGCGCAACTGATTGCCGGAACCAGTGCGTATCTGGCGAGTCAGCGGCGGTGGTTGCAACAATGATGCACCCTTCCCCGGCGGGCGCTTGAAGCTCCTGCAAGAGCTGCTCGGTGAGACCGGCCGTCATGGCAGACAGGCGCATGTCGGTCATCGGCATGGTCAGGGACGAGCAGCCCTGCCCGATCTGGACTTCGGCGAGGCCGTGATCGGCATCGAAGAGCAGTGCGCGCAGGCGGGGCGAGCCCGCGGTCGCATAAAGCTCGGCGGTCAAATCGGAGAGAGTCGGATTGTGGGCCACGCCATCAACCAACAGGAATCCGCCTTGCCCGCGCCCGAACAGCGCCGCTTCGGCCAGACGCGGTTTGACCTCCTTCGCGGGCAGCGCGGACAGGGCCTCGCGCACAGCCAACGAGGCGGTCGTGTTGACGGCGCAGCCGGCATCCCTCAGCAACAGGATGCGGCGCTTTTCCCGTACCGGCAAATCGAAGACCAGATCGTCCTCATGTATCTGGGGCGTTTGCCCGATCTGCGAAAGCTCTGCGGCCAGCTCCGTCGCCTTTGAGCGGGCGGCCGGCGGCCGCGCCAACCCGTGACGTGCCATATTGTGCGGGAGCAGGATGCTCCGGTCGCTGACGACCGGAATCTGGATGCCGGAACGCGCGAGATGCATAGCCATCTTGGATCCGACGCTGCCGCAGCCGAGTATCACCACTGGCGCAACTTCGGGGGCGCCGGAGACACGCCGCAGCAAGGCGGGATTGGGCGTATCGCGCTGGATCGCTGGCGCGACAGGCTCGGCGTCGCCGCCAGCAAACAAGGATGCCCGGCCGCTTGGGGCGCGGATTTCGATGACATAGGGCAGAAGCTCGATGTCGGAGTCAGACCCGATCAGATGGAACGGACGACGCGCACAAAGAATGACGGCGATGGGCACAGGTGCATCAAGCACGAATCCGCGAAAACAGCGTTCCAGACCGTCGACAAAAACGCGAAGTGCTCGCCCGCAACCGAGTTCATCGGCACGGACCGTAAGGTCAGCATACGTGGTGACAGTCTCGGGCATGTAGGACGAGGCAACCAACAGCCCGCCGTCCGGCAATTTGTCCGGCCAGACAAAGGCGCAGACGGTGTTGCCCTCGGCATAACCTTGCCCGGCGCGATGCGTGAAGAGCTTCTTGTCGTCGCGGCTTAGGGGCACCTGTTCGAAAGCAACGTCGATCCATGCGAACGCCTCGGTGCCAATCGAGGCACCGGTTGCGCCAGATCGAAGATACCGGGCCTTCAGGACTCTATGCCCGCCGTTCCGGTCGACGATCGCGCGACAAGCCTCGGCATCAATGACAACTTCGGCTGACAGGTCGCGCCGAAGGGCGGGCTCCCACCCTTGCTCCGGGTCGATCAGGGCGCCTTCGGCCGCGTGCCGCAGCCACAGGACAAGCTGATGAACGAGATTGAAGACACCCAGCTCGACCAGCCCGAACTGGATGAAATATTCGCGCTCGTTGCTGTCGACCAGGCACGGCCGCGGCAGCTCCGTCAGAGGGCCGGGCTGGAGATGGGGCAGATTGCGGGGAAAGTCCTCCCGCAGGAAGAAGGTTGGGGGTGACCACGGATAACGCGGGCTGAGCCGCGCGGTGACGGTCTCTGTGCGGAGTACCCCACTCTCGCTGACGCCGTTGACCCGCATATGCAGGGGCATCTCGACATTGATGTCGAGTTCGATGAACGCAGCCGTCTCGTCGACGGAAACGACCCGGCCGCCGCGGCACTCGTGGTGAGTGCGCGCGGCGATCAGAAAGCGTTCGGCATGATCGCCCAAACCGGCCGCTGACATCGCGGCTTACCCATGCTGGCGCGCATGGGCGGCCGTGGCACTGATGCCAAGAGCCGGCGCGGCGAGCACGGCGGCCTTGGCGAGCTTACGGACGATCCCGCTGGCCTTGATCTCGAATTCGAGGGTCTGTCCTTCGTCGTCCCAATGCTCGTCGGTGCAGAAGAAGCGGTCATCGTAGCCGTCAACGATATCGACATACTCCCGCTTCGCCCTGTAGTGGGGCGGGTTGTCGTCATCGTCCATGATCGGCTTGCTGCTGGCGACGATGACGGCGCCCTTTCTGGTCTGCGAAAGGGCGTTGCGCGCGTCCTCGTCGACCTCGGCGTCCTCGCCGAGATCCGTCCAGCTTTCGAAGCTCAGGCTCCGCCAGGAGCAGTGGTGCGGCGTCTGGAGTATGTCGTAGGTCAGCCAGTCCGCGTTGTCGTCGCCGTGGCGCTGCCACAGGCGCTTCCAGATCGCGACCTCGGCATCGCCGCCCGTCAGGAAACGGCAACGGTCGGCGACGCCGCCTCCGGCGAGGGAGAACCGCATGATGA
>JAGRMP010000450.1:0-349 GCA_020441225.1 Maritimibacter sp.
ATTCGCCGCGAACCGTGTGGCCCGGGCCCTTCGGCGCGATCATGACGACGTCGACGGAAGCCTTCGGCTCGATGAGGCCGAAATGCACGTTGAGGCCGTGGGCGAAAGCGATCGCCGCGCCTTCGCGCAGGTTGTCGTGGACGTATTTCTTGTAGGTTTCGGCCTGCAACTCGTCGGGCATGGTGAACATGATGAGGTCGCACCAGGCCGCGGCTTCCGCGATGCCCATCACCTTGAGCCCTTCGCCCTCAGCCTTCTTGGCGCTCGGCGAGCCTTCGCGGAGCGCCACGACGACGTTCTTCGCGCCGGAATCGCGCAGGTTCAGCGCATGCGCGTGGCCCTGGCTGCC
>JAGRMP010000450.1:360-1867 GCA_020441225.1 Maritimibacter sp.
GCCACCTTCTTGTCCTTGATGAGGTTGATGTCGCAATCCTGGTCGTAATAGACGCGCATGTGTGAGGTCCTCCTGGGTGGGGCCGGTTCTGGCCGCTGTTTATGTCCGGGCGCATCCTAGCGGTCTTTGCGGAATGACGTTTGCAAATCCACGTCATGAGCGATAAAAATCGCGAAAGTCATTCGAGAAAACGTGAAACGGCGGAGAAATCATGCTGATCGATGATACCGACCGCCGGATCCTGCGGCGGTTGCAGGCCGCGCCGGGACTCACCGCGGGCGAGCTTGCCGAGCGGGCGGGGGTCACGCCCACCACCTGTGCCCGGCGGCTCGACCGGCTGGCGAAGTCCGGCGTGATCCGCGGCCAGCACGCGGTGATCGACTGGGCGGCGCTCGGCTGGGAGGTGGAGGTCTCGCTCCGGTTCACGATCGAAAAGACCGATCCGCGCGCCTTCGACGAATTTCTCGCCGCCGCGCGCGAGGTGCCCGAGGTGACCGAGATCCAGACCTTCCTCGGCCGGGTCGACGTGCGGCTGCACGTGATCGCCCGCGACATGGCGCATTACCAGCAGATCTACCGCGAAAAGATCCTGGTGCTGCCCCATATCGCCGAGATCGAGGCGCTGATGCAGGTGGCGGTGATCGCCGAGCACGAGGCCTTGCCGCTGTGAGCGCTGGCGGGGTTCTGTCCGGGGCAGGGCGGGTACGAGCCTGTCCCCGCAGGCGCGCCGGGGCAGTGCGCCGATGACCCTGACCGCCGCCTTTTCAGGGGCTGGGTTCCCCGAAGAGCGCCGGGCACTGCTCCTCTCGGGCGACGACGCCGGGTTGCGCGATCTCGCGGACCGGCTCGCCGCGCGCCAGGACGGGGCCTTGCCCGTGGTGCGCAAACGAGAAACCGACGCGGGGCTCTCGGTGCGGCTCAGCTTTTGCGACAGCGAAGAAGACGAACGCCTTTCGGCCGGGGGCGCTCACGTGATCCTGCGTCTGTCGCCTGCCAGCGCGGAGAGGGCCCGGGACAGAACGCTCAGCCTGATCGGGCAGCGGACCCGCGCGTTTCGCTACCTCGATCTGCGCCGGCCCGCGCAGGCGGCGTTCTCGGTCGTGGTGGTGAACTATTGAGGTACGCTCTGAGATCCGCATTCGGGGCCGCCGCCGGCCCGTCCCGCGCCTCCCGCGCCTCCCCGGCCGAAAGGACCGCCCGATGATCCGTCTCGATGACACCGACCGCGCGTTCCTCCGCGCGCTGGAGGCCGACGCAACCCTGTCGGCGGGCGCGCTCGGCCGCCGCTTCGGCCTGTCGCAACCCGCGGCCTGGCGCCGGCTCAAGCGCCTGACCGACGAAGGCGCGATCCGGGGGCGGCGGGTCGATCTCGACCGCGAAGCGCTGGGTTTCGGTGTGACGGTCTTTCTCGGGGTCAAGCTCGCCACCAAGGGCAGGGTGAGCCTCGAGGATTTCGAACGCGCGGTGCGCGCGATCCCCGAAGTGCAACTCGTCCACCACGTGCTCG
>JAGRMP010000451.1 GCA_020441225.1 Maritimibacter sp.
TCGTCGGTGGCGCAGATGAACATCACTTCGTGGCCGCGGGCCCGCTGGTAGCGGGCGTAGAGATCGGCGGGAAGCTGCGAGCCGACGAGATTGCCGAGGTGCTTGATGCCGTTGATGTACGGCAACGCGGAGGTGACGAGAATGCGGGCCATGGGATGTCCTTTCGGGCGTTGTGCCGGGACTTAGCCTATGGCGCGGGGCATGACCAGAGCGGGGTGCGGGCGGGGCGCGCGCGGGGCGCGCGGGGAAGGATCTTGAAAGATCCTTGGCAAGATCCTTCGAAGGATCTTGGGCGCCCGGTCGATCTGTTGCGCGCCGCAGGGGGCGTTCAGCCCGTGGCTGCCAGGGCAAACCCGTCGCCCGCCGGTGCGACCTGCCAGGTGGCGGGCGGATCGGAGCGGGCGCGTTCGCGGGTGAGCGCCCAGCCGGTCTGGTCGGGCGTGTGGGCGGGGGTCATCTTCCAGCGGCTTTCCGCCCCCGCCGCGTTGCCCTCGGGGGTCAGGATCACGCCCAGCGGCGGGGTGCCGCGCGCCTCCGCGCCCGCCTCGGCGGCGAGCTGCATCCGCCGCATCGGCGTGAGCCCGGGCGGGCCGGGCAGATCGCCCACCACCAGGGGCACCGCGCCCGAGCGCAGGACCTCTTCGAGCGTCCACAGGATGTCGGTGGCGTGGCGGGCGTGGATGAAGGTGATCCGCCCCGGGTTCACCCCGAGGTTCGCGAGGCCGAGCGGGTAGAGGCGTTCGGGAAACCAGACGGGCGCGACCCAGAACACCGGCCCCTCCATGGCGCGGGCGAGCAGCAGCGCGAGCGTGTGGCGCGCGGGCCCGTGCGCCTCGTGGACCCGGGCGCGGGCGAGCGTGAGGGACCCGAGAAGGCGCTGGCCGGTGTCGGGGCGGTGGGGGGAGCGGTCGAGCAGGACGTGTCGCATGGGGGGAGGATACATGTTCCTGAAATGTTCTTCACCTCCCATTTTCGTGACCCGGCCAATTTCGGAGCGCAAATTCGTGACACAGATGCAAAAACCTGCGTAACATCGGCTCCGGACGCAACCAGAACAAAATCGTCCAGACCGAGACCGTCCAGGGAGGACCACATGAAAAAGATCGCAACCGCGGGCGCCGTCGCGCTCGCCCTGGCCACCGGTGTGACCGGGGCCGCGCTGGCCGCCGGCGAGACCCACATGCTCGCCGTCCATGTCGACGAGAACGATCCCGCGGTGATGAACCTCGCGCTCAACAATATCGAGAATGTCGCCAGCTATTACGCCGAACAGGGCGATACGGTGCAGATCGAGCTGGTCGCCTACGGCCCGGGGCTGAACATGTTCATCGAGGGCCAGAGCCCGGTCGCCGACCGGATCGAGACCATGGCGCTGGCGCTCGAAGGGCAGCTGAGCTTTTCGGCCTGCGGCAACACGCTGGCGAAGATGACCCAGAAGCTCGGCGCGGAGCCGACGCTGCTCGAAGAGGCGCATGTGGTGCCCGCGGGGGTGATCCGGCTGATGGAACTGCAGGACGAGGGCTACGCCTATCTGAAGCCCTGATCCGGGCCCAGGCTCGGGCCCTGATCCGGTCGTGAAATCGGCTTCCGGGCTTGCGCCCGGGCCTGAGCCCGCTAAGTCTGTCCCCCGAAACGCGAAATCGGGGGACAGACCCATGAAAATGAACACACTCGCCGGCGGGGCGCTCGAGGTGAGCGAGCTCTGCCTCGGCTCGATGACCTGGGGCACCCAGAACACCGAGGCCGAGGGTCATGCCCAGATCGACATGGCGCTCGACCACGGCATCAACTTCATCGACACCGCGGAGATGTACCCGGTGAACCCGGTGTCGAAAGAGACCGTGGGGCGGACCGAGGAGATCATCGGCACCTGGTTTGCAAAGACCGGGCGGCGCGGCGATGTGGTGCTGGCGACCAAGGTGTCGGGCGACACCAAGGCGGCGCGGGGCGGCGAGGGCTATTCCGGCGCGATCCTGCCGAAGACCATCGACGCCTCGCTCAAGCGGCTGCAGACGGATGTGATCGACATCTACCAGCTGCACTGGCCGATGCGCGGGTCTTTCGCCTTCCGCCAGAACTGGCATTACGACCCGTCGGGCCAGGACAAGGCGGCGACGCTGGCGCATATGGCCGATGTGCTCGAGGCGGCGAAGGCGGCGGTGGCAGCGGGCAAGGTGCGCCATTTCGGCCTGTCGAACGAAAGCGCCTGGGGCACGGCGATGTGGCTCAAGGTGGCGCGCGAGCTGGGCGCGCCTCAGATGATCTCGATCCAGAACGAATATTCGCTGCTGTGCCGGCTGTTCGACACCGATCTGGCCGAGATGTCGGTCAACGAGGACGTGAAGCTGCTGGCCTATTCGCCGCTCGGGACCGGCATGCTCACCGGCAAGTACCACGGTGGGCTGACGGTGCCGCATGGCAGCCGCTTGTCGCTGAACAAGACGCTGGGCGGCCGGGTCACGCCGCGCGCCTGGGAGGCGACGGCGGCCTATGTGGCGCTCGCCGAGGCGCATGGGGTGGACCCGGTGCACATGGCGCTGCGCTGGGCGGCGGACCGGCCGTTCATGGGCTCGGTGATCTTCGGCGCGACCACCGAGGCGCAGCTGGCCCGCGGGCTCGGGGCGGCTGACGTGACGTTGTCCGACTCGTTGCGGGCGGCGATCGAGGCGGTCCACAAGGCGCATCCGATGCCGTTCTGAGCGGTGCGGGGCGCGTTGGGGCGCCCCCGCACGTTTCGGTGAGGGGCGGGGTTTTTTGGATCCGGAAGCGGGGTTCGGCCGTTACCGGGGAAAGGAGATCCACATGCGCCTCTTCACCGCTCTTTGCGCCCTTGCCGCCGCCTTCGGGGTCTCGGCCTGCTCGTCTTCGAGTTATCGCGACACCAGCCAGCCGATGCAGGCGGTCGATGACCTCGATCTCGCGCGCTACCTGGGCCTGTGGTACGAGATCGCCCGCTTTCCCAACCGGTTCGAACAGGGCTGCGCCGGGGTGACGGCGGAGTACGGGCAACGGCCGGACGGCAAGATCACCGTCGTGAACACCTGCCACAAGGGCAGCCCCGACGGGCCGGTCGAAACCGCCGAAGGGGTGGCCGAAGTGGTCGCGCCGGGCAAGCTCAAGGTGAGCTTCGTGCCCTGGCTGCCTTTCGCCAGGGGCGATTACTGGGTGCTCCATGTCGACCCCGGCTATTCGGTCGCCGTCGTCGGCGAGCCCTCGGGCCGCACCGGCTGGATCCTTGCGCGCACGTCCACAATCGAACCGGAGATATACGACAAAGGCATTTCGGTATTGCGGGCAATGGGCTACGATACCTCACAGATGCAACGTGTCGCGCAGTAACGCGCGATTCCTCAGGGGTGGGGTCCAATGCACAGGATACTGATTTTACTGCCGGTGATTCTTGCGGCCTGCATGGCCGCGGAACCGAGCTACTACAACGGTTACGAGGTCGCGCCGGTGACCCGGGGCGGCGGCTGGGCCGGATGCGAGGCCGAGGGCGGTGTCTTTGCCACCGGCACCGACGGCGGGCTGGTCTGCGTCCCGCGCTAGGCGGGCGTTCTGCACCGGGACCGCGGCCCGATGGGCGCCGGTCAGCAACATTCGGCCAGGACGGTGGCCCTGCATTGACGGGCTGCGGGCCGGGTGTTTGGGTGAGGTGCTTGAGTTTGAGCGCCGCCGGCAGGCGGGGACTGGGCCGCTGGGCCGCTGCGCCGTTTGGGGCCGCAAGGAGCGACGGATGGGCAGATTGGCGGGCAGACCGGTCTTCGGAGTGATGGGCAGATCCGCGGGCAGATCGATCCTCTCGATCCTGATGGCTTTCGGCCTTCTCTGCGGTCCGGCCCTCAACCCGGGACTGGCGCAGGATACCGCCGGAACGGTGCCGGAGACCGAGGGTGCCTGTCTCGACGCCGGCGGGCGCTGGGAGCGCGGCGGGTTGGGCGGTCAACTCCTGTGTTTCCTGCCGACACCGGATGCCGGGCAAGCCTGTTCGGCGGCCGACGATTGCTCCGGTTTCTGCCTGGTGGAATCCGGGACCGAGACCGGGACCTGTTCCGCCGAGACGCCGATGTTCGGCTGTTTTTCCTATGTCGATCTCGACGGCGCCGAGGTGACGCTCTGTATCGACTGACCGATCCGGAAGCGCGCGCGGGGTCCACGCCCGGGGGGCGCGGGTGATTGCGCCCTGGCTGGTGGCCACGCTTGCCGCCGCGCTGGTCCAGACCGGGCGCTTTGCGCTGCAGAAACGGTTGAAATCCAGCGGGCTGTCGTCCGGTGGGGCGACGTTTTCGCGTTTCGTCTTTGCCGCGCCGCTCGCTTTGCTGCTGGCAGCCGGGCTGGTGGTGGCGCGCGGGCAGGGGATGGACCTTCCGCCGGGGCGGTTCTGGGTCGCGGTCGCGGGTGGTGGGCTCGCCCAGGTGCTCGCGACGATGACGACCATCGCGCTGTTTTCTCTGCGCAATTTCGCCGCCGGGATCGCGTTTACCAAGACCGAGACCGTGCTGGTCGCGCTGTTTTCCGCCGTGGTGCTGGGCGAAGCGGTCAGCGGCGCGGGCTTTGCGGCGATCCTGGTCGGCCTGGGCGGGGTGTTGCTGTTGTCGCTGCCTGCAGGCGGCGCGACGGCGGGTGGCGGCTGGCGTGCGCCGGTGCTCGGGCTCGCCGCCGGGGCGCTGTTCGGGCTGTCCGCCATCGGCTACCGCGCGGCGACGCTGGCGCTGCCCGCGGGCGATACGCTTGAACGGGCGGCGGTGACGCTGGCGGCGGTGACCTGTTTCCAGACGCTGGCGATGCTGCCCTGGCTCAGGTGGCGCGACCCGGGCGAGGTGACGCGGGTGTTGGCGCGCTGGCGGATCACCGCGCTGGTGGGTGTCACCGGCATGTTGGGGTCCCTGGGCTGGTTCGTCGCCTTCGCCTTGCAGAACGCGGCCTATGTGCGGGCCGTGGGGCAGGTGGAGCTGGTGTTCTCGGCGCTGGTCTCCTGGCTCGTCTTTCGCGAACGCGCCTCGGGGCGGGAGCTGGCGGGGATCGGGCTGCTCGGGGTGTCGATCGTGCTGCTGGTGCTGCTTGCGGCGTAGCAGCGGCGCGTGTGGACTGTCGTTAACTGTCGTTGACAGTGGGTTAACGCAGCGCTGCGCCTTCCTTGTAACATGCTGAAACGAAACCAGAAACAGAATCCGGAAATCCGGATTTCTGGATTTCGTGGGCCCCGGCGCGCGGGTCGGGAATCTTTGCGCTTGCGGGGGGCGGGCGTGCGACCCTGCACCGGCGCAACGACGCGGCGCAAAGGGTCAGCGATGTCGGGTCGGAGAAGGTATCCGAACGGAGCCGGGGTCGCTCCCGCCGGCCAGGTGCCGTTCAGTCGAGCGGCGAGGCGCCGCCCAGCCGCTCGAAATGCAGGGCCTCGTCGTCGTTGCGGAAATAGGGCACCGTTTCGGGCGGCGACAGATCGGGAAGGCGCGCGGCGACTTCGGCCAGCACGAGCTGGGTGATGAACGGCAGGTCGTAGCGTCGTGCGTCCGAGACCGGCACCCAGTGCAGATGCGACAGCTCGTCCGAGGCCCGGGAGAAGTCGTCGGGGTCGTTGGCGATCCGGCCTGCGTCGACCAGCAGGAAGCGGGCGTCGAACCGGCGCGGCCGGCCGAGCGGGGTCCGGGCGCGAAAGACGAAGGAGACGCCCGCGGCGGAGGGGATGTGGCCGGTGGCGGCGAAGCTTGCCCAATCGGCGGGCGCTGGGCCGTCCCAGGTCCCGGGCTGTCCGAGGATCAGACCGGTCTCTTCCCAGAGTTCGCGGATTGCGCAGGCGAGCAGGGCGGAGGCGGCGCCGGGCGCGGCGGCCGCGGACAGGCGCTCGCCGAGCGGGGCCGTCTCGGCGCCGGACACGGCGACGGATGCGTCGCAGGCATCGACCGCGCCGCCGGGAAAGACGAACTTGTTCGGCATGAAGGCAGCGGCGGCGCCGCGTTGCCCCATCAGGACACGGGGGCTGTCGCCGCCGGGATCGCGCATCAGGATCAGCGTCGCAGCATCGCGGACCGGTGGCGAAGGGTCGCTCACGCCGGGTCCTCGAGGCCCTCGGGGCTGTCGCCTGCGAGGCCGGCGCCGAAGCCGTGCATCCGCTTGGCCCATTGAAAGCCCACCATCATCCCCTTGAAACGCGGCAGGAACCAGAGCGCGGCCGCGACGGTTCCGATCGCGAAGACGGTGGCCAGCACCGTCGGGTCGGGCCGCCAGATGACCCAGGCCGCCCCCAACAGCGGCGCCATCAGGTGACCGACGACGAGGATGGTCAGATAGGCGGGGCCGTCATCGGCCCGCTGATGGTACAGCTCTTCGCTGCAGACCGGGCAGGTGTCACGGACCTTGAGGTAATTCTTCAACATCGGTCCGGTGCCGCAGGCCGGGCAGCGCCGTTTCCACCCGCGCCAGACCGCCTGGCCCAGCGCGCGCTCGCCGAAATCGGGCCCGTGCGGCACGTAGGGCGTATGGTCGGAGGGCAGATGGTGGGGCACGGCCGCGCCCTGGGCGTCGCCGCCGGGTGCCGGCGGGCTGCCGGCGGTGGTCCCGGCCCTCTGGGCGCTGTTCTGTTTCATGTCGATCTTCCCAATGCGTTCCGCCCAACTTAAGGGCACGGGGCGTGCAATCCCATCCCGCAGTGCGCCGGTGCGGCCTGATGTCGCAAGTTTTGCGCCCCAGGGGGCCGGTTGGGAGAAAAATCCTCTCCCGGCGACGGAACCCGGGGACTGTGCCGTTGTAGAGATACGACGCCGGGCAGCCGGGGTCAAAGAAACGGCAGGAAAAACTCTGAGGAGAGACCCGAGATGACACATAGCTACAGGATTGCCGGTTTCGGACTGGCTGCCGGCGCAGCGGTTCTGCTCGCGCTCGCGGCCCCCGCCACGGCACGCGGCCCCGCGGGCGGCTTCGGCGGCGACCGGATGATCGACGGCGCGATGGGGCCGGGCGGGCAGGGGCTGTTCACGCTCCAGTTCGCCGATCTCGACAGCGACGGCGACGGGCGGATCACCGAGGCCGAGCTGACGGCGCGTGCAGACGGGCTGGTGGCTGCGCGGATGGCGGCGGTCGATACCGATGGCGACGGCAGCGTGACCACCGAAGAGCTCACCGCGGCGCTCATGGCGCAGATCCAGGCCCGGGTCGACGGCCGTGCGGGCATTGTCGGTCAGCGCATGGGGCGCCAGGCGGCAGACCCGGCGGCGATGGTCCAGACCATGGTCACGCGGATGATGTCGGTGCGGGACAGCAACAAGGACGGTGTGTTGTCGGGTGACGAGCTGTCGGCGCAGGCCGATATCGCGGCGCTGGTCGACCGGTTCGACACCGATGACGACAATGCCTGGGATGCCGAGGAATTCGCGCAGGTGTCGCGCGGTCGCGGCGGGGCCGATGGCCGCTGGTCGGGCGCGCAGGGCGGTGCGTTCGGCAAACGCCGCTGAACCGGGACTGAAGAGGCGCCGGGCGGCCCGTCCGCCCCGCGCTGCCGGTCAGCGCAGCCGGTCAGTGCAGCCGGCCAGTACGACAGGTCGGGGCGGCTGGTTGTCCTGAGCGGTTGTTGAAGCCGGACAGAGGAACGGATACCTGACACCCAAGATGGCTATGGCATTCGACGCGGAAACAGAAGTCTCGGATGAAGCGCTGCTGGTCGCCTACGGCAACGGCGACCGGGAGGCGGCCGCGCTGTTGACGGCGCGGCTGGCGCCCAGGGTAATGGGGCTTTCGGTGCGGATGCTGGGCGGCGACCGGGCCGAGGCCGAGGACGTGACCCAGGAAGCGATGCTGAGGCTGTGGAAGATCGCGCCCGAGTGGCGCCAGGGCGAGGCCAAGGTGAGCACCTGGCTCTACCGGGTGGGCGCCAACCTGTGCACCGACCGGCTGCGCAAGCGCCGTTCGGTCGATATCGACGCGATCCCCGAACCGGAAGACGACACGCCGGGGGTGGCCGAGAACATGATCGCGGCCGAGCGGGCACGGGCGCTGGACGCGGCGCTGGGGCAATTGCCCGAGCGGCAGCGAGTGGCGGTGACGCTGAGGCATCTCGAAGGGCGGACGAACCCGGAGATCGCCGAAGTGCTGGAAATATCCGTCGAGGCGGTCGAAAGCCTGACCGCCCGGGGCAAACGGGCGCTGGCGGCCCTGCTGGCCGGGCGGCGCGAGGAGTTGGGATATGTCGAAGACTGACAAGACGATGCTGGACGACGCAGGCCTCGAAGCCTTCTTCGCGGCCGGCCGCACCCATGCGCCGGAGCCCGGGGCCGATCTCATGGCCCGGATCCTGGCGGATGCCGGGGCCGAGATCGACGCGCGGGATGCGACCCTTGCGGCGGCGCGACGACGGCGGCGCCCGGGGCTCTGGGCGGGGCTCGTGGCAGCGATCGGCGGCTGGCCGGCACTCGCCAGCATGGCGACGGCGGCAGTGGCGGGCGTCTGGCTGGGGTTCGCCTCGCCGGCGATGCTGAGCTCCGTCACCGGCGGCCTGCTCCCGACGACCGGCACCGGCAGCGAAACCGGCAGCGAAACGGCTTACGAACTCGAGGACCTGTTGCCGGGCTACGATGGCTTTGCGCAACTTGCCGAGGAGGGTCAGGGATGAGCGACCGCACCGACAAAGACACGCTCGAGCCGCGCCGCCGGACCTGGCCGCGGGTGCTGCTCGTGGTTTCGCTCACGCTCAACGTCCTGGTCCTGAGCGTGATCGTCGGCGCCCATTTCCGCGACGGGCGCGAGGGGCGCTTTCCGCCGTCGCCGAGCCCGGACCGGTCGCTGTTGCGCGACGGCGGGTTCATGCCGTTTTTCGACGCGATGCCGCATGACGCGCGCGAGCGGATGGCCGACGCCTTGCGCGCAGAGGGTGGCGGGGTGAGGCCCGACCGCGCGGCGCTGGCCGCGGATTTCCGCGATTTCGTCGCCGCGCTGCGGGCTGAGCCCTTTGCACCGGACGCGGTCTCGGAGGTGCTCGAAACCCAGCACCAGCGGATCGAGGCGCGGGTGGTCGCCGGTCGGACCCTGCTGGTCGAACAGATCGTGGCGATGACGCCCGAGGAACGGATCGCTTTCGCCGACGCGCTGGAGGCGCGGTTCCGCAACGCGCTGCGCCGGGTCGGCGAGAAACCCGCGGGCGAGCGGCGCTCCGACGACTGAGCCCGCGCCGCGCCGTGGCGGTTGAGCGGACCGTGCCGGTGTTTCGGGAAATGGGCCGCGCCCCGGTCCGGGGGGCGGCGATAAGGTCCGGCCGGAGCATGGGCCGTTTGCCGTGCCGCGCGGGGCGGGGTGCGCCGAGCGGGTCGCGCCTGTCAGGCGGCGGCGATGTCGGCGAAGCTCACCAGGTTGCGGCCGTCGTTCTTCGACATGTAGAGCGCGCGGTCGGCCGCCGCGATCAGCCCCGGCAGCGTGTGGGTGCCGTCCGGCGCCCCGGTACAGACGGTGACCCCGATGGACACGGTGATCGGCACATCGGTGCCCCGGGTCGAGGTCCGGACCGGCGTGTCGCCGATCACCTGCCTGAGCCGTTCGGCGGCCCGCGAGGCGGCATCGAAATCGGTCGCCGGCATGGCGATGAGGAATTCCTCGCCGCCGTGGCGCACCAACAGGTCGACCTCACGCACATTGGCCTGCAGCCGGCGCGCCGTCTCGATCAGAACCTCGTCGCCGACATTGTGGCCGTAGGTGTCGTTGACGGATTTGAACCGGTCGAGGTCGAGCAGCATGAGCGCAAAGGGCTGGCCGACCTCATGGGCCTGGGCGATGACCCGGCGCATGTAGGTCTCGGCATAGCGGCGGTTGTAGAGCCCGGTGAGCGGGTCGAGCACGGCGAGATTGAGCCCGGCATCGACCCGGTCGCGCAGCGCGTCGACTTCGAACTTGCGGGCCAGCAGGCGGTCGAGCCGGTAGGCGGTTTCCTCGGCATCGAAGGCGCCTTCGGTGACCGCATCGGCGCCGATATCGAGCGCCGAGGGCACCAGGGCGGGGTCGTCTTCGGTTTCCTGGACGATGATGACCGCGTTGCGGGTGGCGGGGCGCGAACGCAGTTCGCTCAACAGCATCAACCCGTCACGGGGATGTGACAGGTTGGCACCGATGATGAAAGCATCGGGCGCGTCTCCCGGCGCCCAGCGGTCGAGTGCGCCGTTGCGGTCGATCACGAGGACCTGGCCCTGCAGACGGTGCACGAGGCCTGCGCGCCAGGCGAGCCCGGTCTGCGGATCCGGGCCGATCAGCGCGATCCGCGGGCGGCGCGGCCGGCCGTGCGTGCGGTCGGACAGGCCGAGGTCCTCGGCCGCGCCGAGCCGGCGCGACAGTTCCTCATGTGTCACATGCGCGCGCAACAGGTGACGCACGAGCGCCAGCAGGGTGACCTCGTCGTAAGGTTTGGCGAGGTAATCGTCGGCCCCAGCGGCGAGGGCGTCGAGCCGGGCGCTGCGGCTCGGGTCGGCATCGATCACGATGACCGGAATATTATGTGTTCCCGGATGGGCCTTGAGCCGGCGGCAGATGCTGCGCGCATCGGTCCCGCTGCTGCCGTCGCCGGCTGCGCCTGGCTGTTGGTTGCCGAGGATCACCATGTCCGGACGGTCCCGCACGACCCGCGCGAACAGGTCCTCGCCGCTGTCGGCCTGCAGGATCTCGTACCGGGCGGCGGCGAGTTTGGTCTTCAATACAGTCCGGCCGGCGGCTGTGGTGTCTGCGATGAGGATGCGGCCTGCCATGAGGTGTCCGAGCTTCCGGGTGTGGATTTGCGTTCCTTTGGTTAATGTCTGGCGCAGAATCGTTAAGAAAGCGTTGCTGGACGCGGGAGAATTTGAGCGATGAAGCCGGAAACCGCCGAGACCCTCGGCCTTCAAGCGCTGGCCTGGCTGGCTGGGAACGACGAGATTTTCCCCGTGTTTCTAGGGAGTTCCGGGGCGAGCGCCGCGGATCTCAAGGCCCAGGCCGCGGATCCGGCCTTTCTGGCCGCGGTGCTCGATTTCATTTGCCTGAACGACGCCTGGGTGGTCGCGTTTTGCGACAGCGCGGGTCTCGGCTACGACCAGCCGATGCGGGCGCGCCAGGCGCTGCCCGGGGGCGGGGAGATGAACTGGACATGACCGGACTGCGCGCCGACGCGGTGCTGTTCGACAAGGACGGCACCCTGTTCGATTTCAACGCCACCTGGGTCGCCTGGGTCGAGGCCATGCTGGCGCGCTGGTCGGCGGGCGACGCGGGTCTGGCCGACCGGCTTGCGATGGCGCTGGATTTCGACCGGGCGGCGCGGGTCTTCCGGCCCGGATCGGTGGTGATCGCGGGTACGCCGGACGACGTCGCCGCGGCCGTGGCCCCGGTGCTGGGCGCGGCGCCGGGCGATCTGGTCGCGCGGCTGAACGCGGAAGCCGCCGCGGCGCCGATGGCCGAGGCAGTGCCGCTCGCGCCCTTGCTGTCCGGGCTCGCGGGGGCGGGGCTCCGGCTCGGGGTGGCGACCAACGACGGCGAAGCCCCGGCGCGGGCGCATCTGGCGCGATCGGGCGTCGAGGGGCTGTTTGCGTTCATCGCCGGGTCGGACAGCGGCCATGGCGGCAAACCCGCGCCCGGCATGTTGCTCGCCTTCGCCGCGGCGGTCGGGATCGACCCCGAGCGAATCGTCATGGTGGGCGACAGCACCCATGACCTTCGCGCCGGGCGCGCCGCCGGGATGCAGACAATCGGGGTGCTGACCGGTCTGGCCGCGGCGGAGACATTGGCGCCGTTCGCCGATGCGGTGCTGCCGGACATCGGGCACCTGCCGGACTGGTTGGCGGATGTCGAGTGACCGGAGGTTTTTCGGAATGAAAACCTTTGGAAAACAGCTTATTATGGTATGTTACTAAGGTAATTCCGCGATGACGGGCGCGCCCCGAGTTGGCGCGCAGGCCCCGGCGGGCGACGCATGCGGAGCTGTCCCCGGGGGGCAAAACGGCGCCGGATCCGGACGCCGGGGGGCGGTGCGGCCCCGGACCGCCCGGTCGCCGGCCTCGTCCGAAGGGCCAGGTGGGTTTTGCCGCTTGTTAAGACTTCTGCCCTAAGGTGCGGTCACCGAGATTGCAGGGGCATGGGTCATGCACGGGCTGATAAACCGATCATTCGAATCCTTTCTACGGATCACGTACGGGGCATCGCTCTGGGCGGGGGTGGTGGAAGACCTCGATATCGGGTTCGACCATTTCGAACCGGTTCTGCATTACGACGACGACCTGTCCTACCGCATGCTCGACAGCGCTGCGGCCCGGCTCGGCAAGTCGCCAGAAACCCTGCTGGAGGATTTCGGCACCTTTCTGGTCGCGGCGCCGGCGACCGAACGGGTGCGCCGGCTGTTGCGGTTCGGCGGTGTGGACTACGAGGGGTTCCTCGCCTCGCTCGAAGACCTGCGCGGGCGGGCGCGGCTTGCGGTGCCGGACCTCGATCTGCCACAGCTCGACCTGGAGGAACAGGGCGGCGGATTGTACCGGCTGGTCTGCCGCTCGCCGCATCGCGGGTTCGGCCATGTCTATCTCGGGCTCCTGCGGGCGCTTGCCGATGATTACGGTGCGCTTGTCCTGATCGATTTCGAAGGTGAGACGGAGGGCGCGGAAGTGCTTTCGATCCGGCTTGCGGATGCAGATTTCGCCGAGGGCCGCGCATTCGACCTCGCCAACAGGGCTGCGGGGTAACGCGATGGCGCACACGATCTGCCTCGATGCCGCGCGTCTCGACGTGCTCATGCCGATGCATGCGCTGGTTTCGTGGGACGGGACCGTCCTCCATGCGGGGCCGACGCTCCGGAAGGTGCATCCGGGGCAGGATCTGGTCGGGCGCCCCTTCTTCGGCCTGTTCGAGCAGCGTCGTCCGGGAGAAACGGTCGATATTCGCACCTTCTGCCAGAGGGCGGGCACCAAGCTGTCGCTCAGGTTGCACGACCCGGACCGGACCCCGGTCACGGGCAGCGCGATCTGCCTTGCGGATGACGGCGGTGTCCTGGTGAACCTGTCGTTCGGGATCGCGGTGGTCGATGCCGTGGCGCGGTTCGGCCTTGCCGGGTCGGATTTCGCCGCGACCGATCTCACGCTGGAACTGCTCTATCTGGTCGAGGCCAACGCGGCGGCGATGGAGGAGGCGAGCAAGACCGGGGCGCGGCTCGCCGGGGCCAAGGATGCGGCCCAGGCGGAAGCGTTGACCGACCCGCTGACCGGGCTCGACAACCGCCGGGGGCTCGAACTTGCGCTGAACCGGCTGATCGCACGGGGAACGACCTTTTCGCTCATGCATATCGACCTCGATTTTTTCAAGGCGGTCAACGACACCCATGGCCATGCGGCCGGCGACCTGGTGCTGCGGCATGTGGCCGCCAGTTTGCGCGACATCACCCGCGGAAGCGACGTGGTCGCGCGCGTCGGGGGCGACGAGTTCATCGCGGTTTTCGTGCGCGCGGCGGACGAGAAACAACTCGCCACGCTTGCGGGCCGGCTGATCGCCCGGATTGAAGAACCGGTGCCGATCGGCGACGGCGAAGCGCGGATATCGGCTTCGGTCGGCGTCACCGCGACCGATCTGTATCGCGCGCCCGAGCTGGAACGGATGATCTCCGATGCCGATGCGGCGTCCTATGAATCGAAACGTCGGGGCCGCGCCTGTTTCACCCTGGTGCATCGCGAGGCGCAGCGTGCGGATCGGTCCGACACGACAGAGGCGGCGGACATGCCCGGTCCCGGGCGCGCGCCGCAGTCTGCCGACCGGTAGGGACGTGTCCCGGGCGGTGCGGCCGCCACACGGGGCTGGTTCACGGGTCGACCCCGTGCCCGTCGTCCAGGCGACGGGCGCCTTGTCTTGACGGGCCCCGCGTTGCGGCTGCCGGACCGGTGCGGGCGCGTGCGGACGCGCGTGCGGACGCGTGGACGTTCGGACCCGCGCGCGGTCGGGTGGACGTTCAGACCCGCGCGCGGTCGAGTGGACGTTCGGACCTACTGACCCGCGTACGGACCCGCGGACGCTCGGACCCACGCATGGACGCGTGGACGCGCGGACCCGCGCGCGGACCCGTGGATGCGCGGACCCGCGCACCGACCCGTGGGCGCGCGAACCCGCCCACGGACCCGTGGGCGCGCGAACCCGCGCGCGGACCCGTGGGCGCGCTGATT
>JAGRMP010000452.1 GCA_020441225.1 Maritimibacter sp.
AATAGTCGCGAAAGCCCTTGGGCGTTTCGGCCTTGGGACGGGGCTGTTTCTTGGTCTTCGCCATCGCGCTACTCTCGTGCAAGTGTTGCGCGCGGTCTAGCCGACAGCGGCCATGGGAGCAACAGGCGTAGGCAGTGGGAGAAGAGATGGACGAGCGGCTGACGGCACTGGAAGAAACGGTTGCGCATCTGAGCCGGACGGTCGAGGACTTGTCCGACGTGATCGCGCGCCAGGACGGCGAGATCGACCGGCTGACCCGGCGGGTGGCGATGCTGATGCAGCGCGAGGCGGAGCGCGAGGCCGATGACGGGACCTCGGTGCCGCTCGCCGACCAGCGGCCGCCGCATTGGTGAGCCTGCGACAGGGCGCAAGAAGGGGCAGGGGCAATGGGTGAGATCCTGATCCGGGGGGCGGACCACCTGCTCACCATGGACGATGCGGGCACCGAGCTGGCAGGCGCGGATGTGCTCCTGCGGGGCGGGGTGATCGCGGCGGTCGGTCCCGGGCTGAAAACCACCGGCGAGGTGGTCGAGGCGCGGGGTTGCGTGGTCACGCCGGGCCTCGTCAACACCCACCACCACCTGTACCAGACGCTGACCCGCGCGGTGCCGGGCGGGCAGGATGCGCTGCTGTTCGGCTGGCTCAAGACGCTGTACCCGATCTGGGCGCGGTTCGGGCCGGAGGAAATGCGGGTCTCGGCGCAAGTGGGGCTGGCCGAGCTGGCGCTGTCGGGCTGCACCACGTCGTCGGATCATCTCTACCTCTACCCCAATGGCGCGCGGCTCGACGACACGATCGAGGCGGCGCGCGAGGTGGGATTGCGGTTCCACCCGACGCGTGGGGCGATGAGCATCGGCGAGAGCGCGGGCGGGTTGCCGCCCGACAGCCTGGTGGAGGCGGAAGCCGCCATCCTCGAGGACACGATCCGGGTGATCGACGCCTTTCACGACCCGTCTGAAGGGTCGATGGTGCGGGTTGGCGTGGCGCCGTGCTCGCCCTTTTCAGTGAGCCGCGAGCTGATGCGCGACGCCGCTCTATTGGCCCGCGACAAGGGGGTGATGCTGCACACCCACCTGGCCGAGAACGACGAGGACATCGCCTATAGCGAGGCGCAGTTCGGAATGCGGCCCGGGCAATATGCCGAGGAACTGGGCTGGACCGGGGCCGATGTCTGGCACGCCCATTGCGTGAAACTGGACGCGGGCGAGATCGATCTGTTTGCCCGCACCGGCACCGGCGTCGCCCATTGCCCCTGTTCCAACTGCCGGCTCGGCTCAGGGGTAGCGCCGGTGCGGGCGATGCGCGATGCGGGGGTGCATGTCGGCCTCGGCGTCGACGGCTCGGCGTCGAACGACACAGGCAATCTCGTCGCCGAGGCGCGGATGGCGATGCTCCTGCAGCGGGTCGCTTACGGTGCCGACCGTATGAGCGCGCGCGAGGCGCTGTGGATCGCGACGCGCGGCGGCGCAGAGGTGCTGGGCCGCGACGACATCGGCCAGATCGCGCCGGGCAAACGCGCCGATCTGGCGATCTGGGATGTCTCGGGGCCGGGCAGTGCCGGGAGCTGGGACAGGGCCGCGCTTCTGCTCGCGGGGCCCGCCGGGGTACGCGATCTTTTCGTCGAGGGGCGGCAGGTGGTGCGCGACGGGCAGGTGACCACCTTCGATCTCGGCCGCGCGCTCGAGACCCAAACCCAGCTCGCGCGGCGGCTCATGGCGTGACCCTGCGGGCGGTTCAGCCCCCGTCCGCGCCCGCCGGGTGCAGGGCGGCGAAGCGGCGCATGTAGTCCATGCCGCGCGCGGTGCCGGTCGGCCTGGTCTTGACGAACACGCCCACCGTGTCGCCCCAATCGGTGTTTTCGCTGCGCATGGTCTTGCGCAACGTCTCTGTCCGCCGCTTGTGCCGCGGGAAGCGGTCGATGAAGGCGAAATGCTCGGGCGCCCAGTCGGTCGTGGCCTCGATGCAGTCGAGCCCGGACCAGTCCGCCAGCGCCGCCATGCCGTCGCGGTAGAATCGCCAGCAATCGACCGGGTCGCGGTGTTCGATCCCGCGCGAGGGCGCGATATGGATCATCAGCCCGCCCATCTTCAACACCCGCGCCATCTCGAGAAAGGTGAGCCAGAAAAAGGCGTTGTGTTCGAGCATCTGGCCCGAAATCACCGCGTCGTAGCTGTCGTTTTCCAGGGGGAAGATCCACGGGTCCTCGATCCGGACATCGACATTCGGCCCCTCGGCGAGGTCGAGCCCGTGGTAGCGCCAGCCGCCGCCCTCCCACAACCTGCGGTGAAACCCGGGCTTGCGCCCCGCGCCGACATCGAGCACCAGCCCTGCCGGGCGGCCCTGGGCATGGGTCTCGAAGGCCGCGCGCATGTAGCGTTTGCTTTCGTCGTGCATGGTTGCCCTTGCCTCGTTGTGGTTGCACCCGGCGTATCAGCCCCCGGGACAGGGGCGAAGTCAACCTGCGGGCGAAACCTTGCGTCGCCGGTAGCGTCCGTGTCGCCCCGGGGGCTCAAACCCGGACGCCGCCCACGTAAGTGGCCGCAATCGCCCGCTCGTCGCCCATCATGATGGTCGGAAACACCGCTTCCCACAGATCCTCGGCCCGGGCCGAGCGCTGGGCAATCGCGGGGGTCGAGGCGAGGTCGACGGCGATGATATCGGCCTCGAAGCCCGGCGCCAGCGTGCCGATGGTCTCGCCGAGCCGGAGCGACCGCGCCGAGCCCGCCGTCGCCAGCCACCACAGCTGCGCCGGGTGCAGGGGCGTGCCCCGGAGCTGGCCGATCTCGTAGGCCGCCGCCATGGTGCGCAGCATCGAAAACGACGAGCCGCCGCCGGTGTCGGTCGCAAGGCCTATCCGGTGGCCCGCCTTCATCAACCCCTCCATGTCGAACAACCCCGAGCCGATGAAGGTGTTGGAGGTCGGGCAATGGATGAGGCTCGCCCCCGCCTCCTTGAGCCGGTCGCGTTCGCGGGGGCTGAGGTGGATCGCATGCCCCATCAGCGCGCCGTCGCCCAACAGCCCGAAGCGGTCGTAGACATCGGTGTAATCCCTGGCCTCGGGATAGAGCTCGGCGACCCAGGCGATCTCTTCGTGCTGTTCCGAGAGATGGGTCTGCATCAGGCA
>JAGRMP010000453.1 GCA_020441225.1 Maritimibacter sp.
GGACCAGGGGACCAGGGGACCAGGGAAATGAAAACAGGAATATGACACCCCTTCCGGGCGCTCCCCCACCTGCAACCCGCAGCGCGCCATCCTGTCCGTCGTGACGTGCCGGGTTGAAAACCGGCCGCACCGCGCGCAAGAACGAAATCGGGCCGGCTCCTGCGGCGGCCCCGAACGTGCCCAGAGCCCCGGAGACGCCCCATGAAGATGACCACCGAAGAAGCCTTCGTCAAAACCCTGCAGATGCACGGGATCCGGCATGCCTTCGGCATCATCGGGTCGGCCTTCATGCCGATCTCCGATCTCTTTCCCAAGGCGGGCATCACCTTCTGGGACTGCGCGCATGAGGGCTCGGGCGGGATGATGGCCGATGGCTATACGCGGGCGTCTGGTCGCATGGCGATGATGATTGCCCAGAACGGCCCCGGCATCACCAATTTCGTCACCGCGGTGAAGACAGCCTTCTGGAACCACACGCCGCTCCTGCTGGTCACGCCGCAGGCCGCGAATATCACCATCGGGCAGGGGGGCTTTCAGGAGGTCGAGCAGATGAAGCTGTTCGAGGACATGGTCGCTTACCAGGAAGAGGTGCGCGACCCCACGCGCATCGCCGAGGTGCTGAACCGGGTCATCCTCAACGCGACCCGTGCCTCGGCGCCTGCCCAGATCAACATCCCGCGCGATTTCTGGACCCGCGAGATCGACATCGAACTGCCCCGCGTGGTCCGGTTCGAACGCCCCGCCGGCGGGGCCGAGGCGGTGGCGCATGCCGCCGAGCTGATGTCAAAGGCCAGGACGCCGGTGATCCTCAACGGCGCGGGCGTGGTGCTGGCCGAGGGCGGGATCGAGGCCTCGATGGCGCTCGCCGAACGGCTCGATGCGCCGGTCTGCGTCGGCTACCAGCACAACGACGCCTTCCCGGGGAGCCATCCCCTCTTCGCCGGGCCGCTCGGCTACAACGGCTCGAAAGCAGCGATGGAGTTGATCAAGGAGGCCGACGTGGTGCTCGCCCTCGGCACGCGGCTCAACCCGTTCTCGACGCTTCCGGGCTACGGACTCGACTACTGGCCGACGGGGGCCAGGGTCGTCCAGGTCGATATCAATCCCGACCGCATCGGCCTCACCAAGCCCGTGACCGTCGGCATCGTCGGCGACGCGGCCAGGGTGGCGCGCGGCATCCTCGCCGGGCTCGCCGCCGGGGCAGGGGACGAGGGCCGCACCGCGCGCAAGGCAAAGATCGCCGAGACCAAATCGCGCTGGGCCCAGCAACTCGCCTCGATGGACCACGAAGACGACGATCCCGGCACGACGTGGAACGAACGCGCCCGCGCCGCGAAGCCCGACTGGATGAGCCCGCGCATGGCCTGGCGCGCGATCCAGGCCGCGCTCCCGCGCGAGGCGATCATTTCGTCCGACATCGGCAACAATTGCGCCATCGGCAACGCCTATCCCTCCTTCGACGAGGGCCGGAAATACCTCGCCCCCGGGCTGTTCGGCCCCTGCGGCTACGGGCTTCCCGCCATCGTCGGCGCCAAGATCGCCTGCCCCGATGTGCCGGTCGTGGGCTTCTCCGGCGACGGCGCCTTCGGCATCGCGGTGACCGAGCTCACGGCCATCGGCCGCAAGGAATGGCCCGCGATCACCCATATCGTCTTTCGCAATTACCAATGGGGCGCCGAGAAGCGGAACTCGACGCTGTGGTACGACGACAATTTCGTCGGCACCGA
>JAGRMP010000454.1 GCA_020441225.1 Maritimibacter sp.
TCTGCCAGGCGACGTTGAAGTAATTGGGATGGCAGCCCTTGCCCGCGAGCGCCGAGGGGCCGGCGTTGGGCGAGAGGTAGAACTTGCCCTGCGCGGTCGCGCTCGGCACCACCGCCATCGCCAGGTTGGACCAGATGATGCCGGTCATCACATCGACCTTGTCCGACTGGATCATCCGGTCGGCGAGCTGCACGGCCACGTCGGGTTTCTGCTGGTCGTCCTCGATGATGACCTCGATGTCGTCACGGCCCGACTGGGCCACGGCCAGCATGAAGCCGTCGCGCACGTCGATGCCGAGCCCGGCGCCGCCGCCCGACAGCGTGGTGATCATGCCGACCTTGACGCCCTCGGCCTGGACCGCGCCGCCGAACATGGCGACCGCCCCGGCCAGAAGAATGGCTTTGAGTTTCATGGATCTCTCCCCTGGATTTTTTTTCTGCGGGCGCCGCCCCGTCGTCTCGGTCCACCGCCTCCCGTCCCCAATACCCTACGGCAAACGAAAAACAAAGCGCGGGGGGTGGCCTTGCAGCGCGGGTGCACTGTGATGGTTCACGGAGGTCATTCAGCCGTGTCGAGCGAGGCCAGGCGGGCCTCGATGATCGGGATCGTCCCGGCGATGTGTTCGCGGGTCAGTCGGACCGCGCGATCGACGTCACGGGCGATGACCGAATAGAAGATCGCCTGATGTTCCGCGCGCACATCGCGCCCGGTCGCGATCTGCGAAAACGAAATGTAGGTGTAGCGGACCGAATGGACGTAGAGCATGTTTCTGAGCTTCATCATCCAACCGTTGGTGAAGCCGGAAATCAGGGCATCGTGAAACCCCCGGTCGCGCAACTCCCATTCGTCGGGCGAAAACTCCTCGCCGCCGACCATACCCGACTCGATCCGGGCGAGCCGGTGGTTCGCGGCGACCACGCGGGCCTCCCACGCGTCGTCGCCATGCTTGATCGATTCCGCGATACCAAGGGTTTCGAGCGCGATCCGCATTTGTGTGATCTCGCGAAAATCGCTGATCGAGATCGGCGCGACATGAAAGCCGCGCTGCAGCTCGGCGGTCACGAGGTTTTCGCTCATGAGACGGGACAGCGCCTCGCGCAGGGTGCTCGAACTCACACCGAACTGGGCGCGAAGGGCCTCGATGGGAAGCCGGCTCCGGGGCGCGAGTTTTCCCGACAGGATGTCCTCACGAAGCGATGTCTGCACCTCTTCGATCGCCGCCTTGGCCTTTTCCCGGCCCGTGACATCGCCGGTGCTGGCAGGCGTCACCATTGCTTCTCCCTGGAGACCACGTCTGGTCACCATCCCATTTTCCGCACCTCGGCTTCAACAGAAAAGATGTCGGCCAAACGGTACGGTCGTCGGCGAACCGAGGCCGGACGACCGCGCCTGCCCCGGGGCAATCGGGACAGGCTGCAACCGATGGAACGTCTTTCAGGACGGCCCGCGGGCACCGGCACCGGGCCCCCGCGTTATCTTTCCTAGATGCGGCGGAAGACCGGGCTTTTGACCTTGTCCTCGTCCCCGGCGGTCAGGAACTTTTCGGTGAAGATCCCCTCCTCGAACAGACGCCCTTTCATCAACGCCCGGATCGAAGCCTCGATCATCGGCGGTGGGCCACAGAGATACGCCGTGCAGCCTTCGAACTGGCCCTCGAAGGCGCGCTCGGCCGCCTCGTGGACGAAACCGGTCTCCCCGCTCCAGCCGTCCTCGGCATCCGGTTCGGACAGCGCCGGGACATAGTGGAAATTCGCGTGCTCGGCCGCGAGCTTTTCGAACAATTCGCGGTAGTAGAGGTCCTTGAGGCCGCGCGCGCCCTGGAACAGCCAGACCGGCTCGGTCCAGCCGTTTTCAAGCAGATCGAGCACCATGGATTTCGGGCTCGACAGGCCCGAGCCGCCGCCGATGAAGATCTTGGTGCCGCCACGCGACTTGCGGGTGAAGAACTGGCCGTAGGGACCGGTGAACGTGAGCCTGTCGCCCACCTTGAGCTCTTCGTGCAGCCAGGTGGTGGCCTTGCCGCCCGCGACCTTGCGCACGTGCAGCTCGATCTTGCTGCCGTCCGTGGGCGAGCTGGCAATCGAAAAGGCGCGTGGCCCCGGGATACCGGGCACGGTCAGGTTGATGTACTGGCCCGGCTGGAACCGGACCGGATCGCCTTGGATCTCGAACCAGATCCCCTTGATGTCGGGCGAGAGCTGGACGATCTCGGCCACCTGGGCGGTGAAATCCGAGACCGGGATGTGCTCGGCATCCTCGTCCTCGTCGATCTCGGCTTCGATCGTGGTATCGGCCTCCAGGGTGCAGCTGCACGCCAGCGTCTTGCCTTCGTCACGCTCGAAATCCATCAGCGCGAATTGAGACGCGTCGCCGTGGTCCACCTCGCCCTCGAGCACCTCGACCTTGCAGGTGCCGCACAGCCCGTGACCGCAGGCATGTGGTAACCAGATGCCTCGACGCAGGCAGGCGTCGAGCACGGTCTGGCCCTCTTCGACCTCAATGGTTTCGCCAAGCGGTTCAATGGTGAGTTGAAACGTCATGCGGCGCGTCTCCGTTGTTCTTCAGATCCCGTTCAGACCGTCGGCCGGCCGTTCGCGCCGGTGAGCCCCGGGGTCCAGAACCGGATCAGCGACTTGTGACCGATGCCATTGTCGGCGAGCGATTTTTCCGGGTCCGGCGTGACCTCCTTGCCGTCGATCACCCAGCGCACCTTGTCCCACTCGATCTTCTCGAAATCGGGATGCATGCCGTAGAAGGTCGGCATGATCTCGGACAGGATGGCGCCGAAGGGCATCTCGGGCGGGAACGGGAAGGCCAGCGCGGAACAGAACATCAGGTGTTCTTCCCAGTGGATGTAGACCAGCTGGTTGCCGTGGAAGTTCTCCAGCTTGTCGGCGATGTCGACCTTGCTGGCGTAGTCGGGATCAAGCGCAATGACGCCCATTGTCTCCTCCTTGGATATCTCATGTGCCGCGCGGGGCGGCGGATCGGTCCGCCCGGGTCGACCCGGGCGGAAGCACTGTGCTGACTGCGCGGTTACGCGGGGCTACTCGGCCGCGACCTTGCCGCGGTCCG
>JAGRMP010000455.1 GCA_020441225.1 Maritimibacter sp.
CGCGACGGACCGAAGGGCCGTTCTCGCCTGCGACACGCGCAGCCGAACTGGGGAGAGCCGCCAGGCTCATACAGCGTTTCCCTCGGGCGGGCTGGCGGGCTTGCCAGACACCGCACATATCGGTACTCTATTGGAGCACCAGGGAGTCCGCCATGAGCGTTCAAAAGCAATCCGTCAGCTTTACCGATACCGCCTATGCCTTCGCCAGGGAGCTCGTCGAAGCCGGAGAATATCCCAATGTGAGCGCGGCGGTTTCGGGGGAACTGGCAAAGGCCAAGGCGGAACGTGAGCGCGAACGGGCGGTGCTCGAAGCAGAACTTGAACGGCGTCTGGCTCTGCCGCTCGACCAATGGGAACCGGTCGGCGACGCATCCGAGGTAACTGCTGGCGCGCGGGCGCATCTGGCCGCAATGACCCGCAAGACCTGATGCGCTTTGTCCGGCATCCGTTCTTCGAGCGGGACCTCATCGGCATCGTCGATCACATTGTCGAAGTCACCCAAGGCGACACCGGAGCAGCTCTTCGGCGCCTGGATGAGGTCGGTGCCTTGCTGCGATCGATCGCAGAGAACCCGACATCCGGCACCCGTCTTGAGGGAAGGCTCGCAGGCTGGCTCGTGCGACATGGCGGGTCCGGCCATCGTCTGACCATCGTTTTCAGGCCGGATGTCGAGGTCGGTCAGATCTACCTCGCGCTGGCAGCCTTCGGTGGCCGGGACTGGATGAAACTGGCGTCCAACCGGCACATGTTCATGGAGCCCTAATCGCCCATCATCCCTGCCGTCCGCATGCTGAATGCGTTTTTCTCCCGCCTGAAGCCGACGATGATGTGATCGCGGACCACGATCTCCATCACCTTGCAGGCTGCGACGATCTTCCGGGTCAGATCGATATTGGTCTGGCTCGGATGCGGGTCACCGGAGGGGTGGTTGTGGCACATTATGATCGCGGAGGCATCGAGAACGAGCGCGGAGCGCAGGACCTCGCTGACATAGACAGGGACGTGATCGATGCTGCCGCGGGTCATGATCCTGTCGCGGATCAGCTTGTACTTCCGGTCCAGCAGCAGCACCCGAAACACCTCGACCCGTTCGCGAACGGCGCTGAAAGCCAGGTAGTCGGTCAGCATGCTCCAGGACTGCAGGGCAACGGTCGACCGGACATGCCGGCGCAGGATTTCGCGGGCGGCGTCGATGGTGGCGATCTCGGCCTCCGAGAAGCCGGACACGCGCCGGTCGGCGATCTCTTTAGGGTCATGTACGGTCATGCGGCCTCCAAGCGGTTGAGCGTGTCGCGGAGGCTCGTCCCATCGGGACGCAGGGTGTGGCCGATCTCGTCTTCGAGAGCCATGTAGGCGGAATGCAGGTCCGGTCGCAGCCGCGCGGCGCATTGCAGATCGGCGAGCGAGGACATGATGCAGAAGCTGCAGGACAGACGGGACATGCCGCGGCCATAGGCCCAATGCGGCTCCTGCCCCACGGCGGCAATGGTGCCGAACACCTCCCGCCGGGTCAGGCCATGGATCGGCAGCCAGTCGATCCATGTTCGGCCCGCAACACTGCCCCGGGCGTTCCGGCTGACGACGGGACGGCTCTGACGCGCGGCGCTTTCCTCGGCGCGCATGCCCATCGCACTGACGATGCGCCCGGCGAAGCGGGGATTGGCCGCGAGATGGCGGCGCAGCTCGCGCTCGATCGGACCCCGTTTCTGGTCGGAGGTGCATTGGCGATATCGCGGGGAGGGGAACATACCCCGTGCCCGGACCATCTCGAAGAACGACCGGCGGGGTCGTGCGATCACCAGCGGCAGTCCGAAAGTGGTCTTCCTGATATGGCTGATCGTGCCCGGCCATTCCACGTCGCCGAGGGTGGCATGGACGATGAGAACCTGATCGCGCGGGATTCCGGCCTCGATGAGTTTGATCTTCATGGCCTGGCTGTCCTTGCCGCCGGAATGGTTGATCGCCACGAGGGCACCGCGCTCGATCATGTCGGTGATGTCAGCCGGAATGCGCATCGAAACCTCCGAACATGGCGGTCCAGTTGTCCCCGGCACCCATCTCGTCCTGCCGCTTCAGGACGGCGAGACGGTTCATCAGATCCATGATGACGGGCGTGGTCGGGTGGTCGGCGCGCGCGCCCTTCGGCGGTCTGGCCAATCTGGGAGGGCCGTACTTCAGGAGATGGATTGCGGCCTCCAGCGACGGAATATCCGTTTCGCGTCTGATGAGTTCGCGTGGCATGGCCGCTCCGTGGGCGCCCAAAGCGCGGTTCCGTGCCTCGCTCAAACGACGCCTGTCGATCCGATGGGCGGCATCGACCCATTCTGAGACGTCGGACCAGGTAAGCCGCGTGCCCGGCGTGGTGTATCTATCATGTGTCATGGGAAGCCCTCGATCCTTGCCGCTCAGATCATCCCGGCGATGACGAGGCCGGATTTCACGGAAGCGCGGCCGCAGGCCTCGCAGAAGCCGGCGCGTTGGTCCGGTTCGAGATCGGCGGTGTGGTCGCAATCGGGCGCCATGCAGATCGCGGGCACAATGCTGTCGAGTGCATAGTCCTCCAGGAAGTCCACGACCTCGGCGTAGCCTTCCGTTTCGGCGAGCGCGACCAGCTTGGGATGGGAGAGATTGAACATTGTTGTCGTCCTTCTGTCGGGGTGAAACAAAAAGAGGGGAGCCGCGTCACTGCGGCTCCCCTCACGGGACCTGCCTCTCGGGGACTGGAGGCCCGGGCCGGTCGGAGACAGGACCGGCACCGCCCGTCAGGCCTGTTTTGGGAGGAGGAGCAGGCCTGCACGGGTGAGAGGCGCCCCGGTTGCCCGGGACGCCAGTTCTGTAGCAGTCGCTGCCTGTCAGCCGACCAGGGCGAGCCCGGTTTTGTCCGACCGCTCCTGGCCGGCGC
>JAGRMP010000053.1 GCA_020441225.1 Maritimibacter sp.
CCCCCGCGCGAGGTCGCGGTCAAGCATGTGGCGCTGTTCGCCACGCCGGCGACGGTCGCCAGCCGTGCCTTCCAGCGCGAACTGGCGTTCCGTGCCATCGGCGTCGATGTCGAGGCCCAGGCCTGCGGCGGCGTGGTCGATGCGATCGAAGACGGCGACATGATCCTCGCCGAGGCGCTGGTGCGCAGCCACGTCGACGCGCTCAAGCGCAAGATGCCCACCCCCGAGGCCGCGATCCTGGGCTGCACCCATTACCCGCTGATGGAGGCGGTGTTCCAGGATGCGCTGGGGCCCGAGGTGCAGGTCTACAGCCAGGCCGGCCTGGTCGCCGAGAGCCTGGCCGACTACCTCACCCGCCATCCGCAGATGGTGGGACCGGGTGAGGTCTCGCGCTTTCTCACCACCGGCGATCCCGCGCGGGTCAGTTCGCGGGCGACCCAGTTTCTGCGACGCGAAATCCGTTTCGACGCCGCCTGAACGCAGGCCCGCTGTCCGTCCTGTGAACACGGCACGATTGCACCGGGCCGCCCCGGTCCCATATGTTGACGTAACTGACACGAGAACTTGTCCATGACCCACAAGATCGCCATCCTCGGCGCCTCAGGCTACACCGGCGCCGAGCTTGTCCGGATCATCGCCACCCATCCCTCGATGGAGATCGTCGCCCTGTCCGCCGACCGCAAGGCAGGGATGAAGATGTCCGACGTCTACCCGCAGCTCCGCCACATCGACCTGCCGGTGCTGGTGAAGATGGAGGATATCGATTTCTCGGGCGTCGATCTGGTCTTCGCGGCGCTGCCGCACGGGCTCAGCCAGGCGCTGGTGCGCGACCTGCCCGAGGGCGTGAAGGTGGTCGATCTCGGCGCCGATTTCCGGCTGCGCGACCCGGCAGCCTACGAGAAATGGTACGGCGCGCCCCATGTGGCGGTCGAGCTGCAGAAAACCGCGGTCTACGGGCTCACCGAATTCTACCGCGACGAGATCCGGGGCGCCCGGCTGGTGGCCGGCACCGGCTGCAACGCGGCCACGGTGCAATATGCGCTGCGGCCGCTGATCTCCGAGGGGCTGATCGATCTCGACCGGATCATCTGCGACCTCAAGAACGGCATCTCCGGGGCCGGGCGGTCGCTCAAGGAAAACATGCTGTTTGCCGAGCGCTGGACCAATGTCGAAGGCTACGCCCAGGGCGGCAAGCACCGGCATCTGGGCGAATTCGACCAGGAGTTTTCCGCGCTGGCCGGACGCCCGGTCGAGATCGTTTTCACCCCGCATCTCGTGCCCGCGAGCCGCGGCATTCTCGCCGATTGTTACGTCGAGGGCGATCCGAGGGCGATCCACGCAGCGCTGGCCGCGCGCTATGCCGGCGAGCCCTTCGTCACCATCCTGCCCTTTGGCCAGGCCCCGGGCATGGGGCATGTGACCGCGTCCAACCAGTGCCACATCGGTGTTATCGGTGACCGCAAGAACAACCGCGCGCTTGTCGTCTCGACGCTCGACAACCTGACCAAGGGATCGTCGGGGCAGGCGGTGCAGAACGCCAACCTGATGCTGGGCGAAGAGGAAACCGCGGGGCTCATGCTCGCGCCGGTTTTCCCCTGAGCCGAACCGGTCCCGACCGTCCGGGCGGGCGGTGTCGCGGGCGGTACCGACAGAGAGATTGAGGAGGACGAACATGGCCGGAATGAAGGGCCTGAAGAAGCAACGCCGGATCCAGATCGTCGCGATGGCCTTCGTGGCACTGGCGATCGCCGGCGGTCTGATCGGCTATGCCTTCCGCGACGGGATCAACTATTTCCGCGCGCCGACCCAGGTGATGGAGGAACCGCCGGCAGCGGGCGAGGTGTTTCGCCTCGGTGGCCTGGTGGAAGACGGGACGCTGGTCCGGGGCGAAGGCGAGACGGTGACCTTCAGCGTCACCGACGGCGCCTATTCGGTACCGGTCACCTTCACCGGCATCCTGCCCGATCTGTTCGCCGAAAACTCCGGCATGATCGGCACCGGCACCTATGTCGATGGCGTCTTCGTCGCCTCCGAGATCCTCGCCAAGCATGACGAGAGCTACATGCCGAAAGAGGTGATGGACGCGCTCAAGGACACCGGCGTCTACCAGGAGCCGGAAGCGGCCGAACCCGGGTCCTGATCGGCGCGGCGGTTCGGGGGCAGGCCCCCGGACCCGCAAGCAAAGGCCGCGGGGCCAGCCCTTTCGTGCCGGACGCGCGCCTTTGGCCTGTCCCCCGGAGGTATTTCCGACCAAGGAAGGACGGCGCGGCGGCTGTCGCGTCGGTACGAGGCGCGCGCGGGCTTTCTCCGCGGCGGAGCGCGATGCCGGAACAGAGCCGTCCGTGCGCTGTCTTTCACCCTTTTTAAACGATTTCCCCGAGCCTCCCTCTCGAAACAAGGAGAGGGCAGGAAATGCTTTCCGTCGAGCAGATTGCAGACGAAATCGTCGCCCGCGAGGGCGGTTACGTCAACGACCCGGACGACCCGGGCGGCGCCACCAATTTCGGTGTCACCATCCACACCATGCGCCGGCTCGGGCTGGATCTGGACGGCGACGGGCAGGTGACGCCGGAAGACGTCCGCCGGCTCAGCCGCGACCAGGCGCGGGCGATTTTCGTGCAACATTACTTCGAGGAACCCGGGATCGGTCGGTTGCCGGAGGTGCTGCAGGCCTCGGTCTTCGACATGTATGTCAATTCCGGCGCCAATGCGGTGCGCCTGTTGCAGCGGCTCCTGAACCGGATGGGCCACCGCCTCAGCGTCGACGGGATCATCGGCCCGCTCACCGCTGCCGCGGCTGAAGCGGCCGCCCGGGCCGCGCCCGGCTACATTGCCGACGCCTACGGTATCGAACGGCGCAATTTCTACTACCGCATCGCCGATGCCCGGGTCGCGAGCCGCAAATACGCCCGCCGCCGCGACGGCGGCAAGGGCGGCTGGATCCTGCGTGCCGAGGAGTTCATCAGCCCAAAATACCGCCTCACCGAAGCCGAACATCGCGCGCGGGTGGCGAAATGGGGGTGATCGGGACACTCACGGGCGCGCTTTTCGGCGGCGGCACCAATGTCATCAAGGAGACGGCGGAGGTGTTCATGGAAAACACCGAGGCCGCGGCCGAGCGCGAAGCCGCCTGGCGGGCGGCGGCGCTCGCCCAGTTCGCCACCGAGTTCAGCCATCCCCGCAAAGGGTGGTTCGACCGAGTGATGGACGGGATCAACCGCCTGCCGCGGCCGGCACTCGCCATCGGCACGCTCGGCCTGTTCGTCGCCGCCATGGTCGACCCGGTCTGGTTCGCCGCGCGGATGCAGGGCATCCAGCTCGTCCCCGAACCGCTCTGGTGGCTGATGGGGGCCATCGTGAGCTTCTATTTCGGCGCTCGCAGCCAGACCAAGGGCGAGGAGTTCCGCCGCTCGCTCGCCGAGACCATGACCCGCACCGGCGCGGTGATGAAGAACGTCGAGGCGCTCGAAGCGCTGCGGGCCGGCGCACAGGCCGGGGGCGGCGCGGGCGCGGCGGCGGTGGCGGAAGCCGATGCGGCCGGCCCGGCCGAAGAAGCGAACCCCGCGCTCGACGCCTGGCGGGCACGGTCGTGAGCAGCGAATTCCTCGTTTCGCTTCTGTCCGAGCACGGCCCCTGGGTGGTGCTCGTGTTCTACCTGCTGTGGCGCGATCTGCAGAAGGACCAGGCGACGCGGGCGGTGCTCGACAAGAACAGCCTGATCCTCACCCAGATCACCACCATCATCCAGGAGCGCCTGCCGCGTGCGGGCGGGGGCAATCCATGAGCCGGCGGTCCAGGGGGTGGCGGTTCTGGCTGCGTGCGCTGCTCACCGGGCCGCGGTTCGAACGGGCGCTCGAACGCAACGCGCGCGCGGCGCGCAAACTCGACAGGGCCGTGAGAGAGGTGCTTGAAAGATGAAACAGGCTGGCGTTCTGCTCGCCCTGGTGTTGGCAACGCTCGAAGCGGGCAAGTCCCTCGCCGGGCATGACCTCGTGATCGAGACCGTCTACGGCGCGATCGCGATGATGGCGCTGCTGATCTCCGCCACTTTCCTGTGGCTGTGGAGCGAGCGGGCGACGCCGCTGGCGCTTGGCATGGCGTTCAGCTGGCTGGGGACCGGGCTCTATGCCGGCGGCTTCTGGATCGTCGATCTGCTGGGCCTTCGGGTGGGGCTGCGCAGCGATCACACGGTGCTGATGGTGCTCGCGGTCTGCATCGTCGGCGCGGTGCTGCATTTCGCGGTGATCCACCGGTCCTTCGGACGCCACGGGATCGGGTTTCTCTGGCCGGTGGTCGCAGCCCTCGGGACTTCGGCCGCCATCGTCATGCTGCGCGGCGGCTGAGCCGCCGTCCGACGGTCAACCGGCCGCTCGACATGCAAACGCGCCCCCGGATCGGGGCGCGTTTCGCTCGTTTCGGGTCGGTCCGGATCAGAAGTTCATCACCACGCCGAGGCGGCCGTTCATCTGCGTATCCATGCCGACTTCGAACGGATCGACCCGGTCGAATTCGCCGCGCACCGTCATGCCGTTGTTCATCATGTACTCGGCGCCGACGCCCACGTCCCAGACATAGCTGCCGACCCCGCCGCTGGTATAGCCGCCGCCGGCCCGGCCATAGACCATGACCGCGTCATTCGCGAGGAAACCGAGCCGCCCGTCGAGGGTGCTGGTCGTGGCATCCGCACCCCACAGCGATTTCGGGTTGTAGCTCAGGTCGAGTTCGCCCCCGGCGACGATCTGGTTTCCGAAATCCCAGTTGTAGCCGATGAAGGCGCTGCCCTCGTAATCGGGAACGATCGGGGCGTTGAACCCTGCCGACAGGCCGGCGCCGACATAGGCCCCATCGAAATCGCCCGCCTGGGCCGGGCCGACGAGACCTGGTGTGACAACGGAAAGCGCCGCCGCAATCGCGGCGAGGACGGGACTCGCATGTTTCATAATTCTGCTCCTGGTGCCTGTTAACCGGCCGATTTTCGGCTCATTGATTACACTTACCCTACGAGATCGGCGCGCATCGATCAACATCGATCACGCCGTATGTGCCTGCTGTGCGGAGCGTCGCCGGTCGGCAACGAGCCTATCTGGCCGCGCGCCGTCGTCCGTCGTCGCGCCGAACGGGGCGGCCATGGGGTGGCAAGGGTCAGAACGTGGCGGCGATCCCCACATAGGCGGAACCTGAAATCGTGATCTGGGCCGGTGCGCCGGGCGTTCTCGGCGCTTGCAGCCCGTCCTGCGCGGCCGTGGCCAGCGGCGCCGTTGCATCCGGCGCGGCCGCTGCGCCCCCGTCGCGGCAGGCGATGCCGGGGGAGGCGGACCAGTCGAACAATCCGGGTGCCGTGCCCGGTCCCCAGCAACGGGTGCCGGGTCCGGTGTGGACGGATGTGTCTCCGGCCGCAGGCAGTGCGGCACAAGCCAGGGCGAGGGCCGCCGAAAGCAGGGCCGAGACGCCGTGGCCCGTGGTTGCGCCCCGATCCGCGGTCCCGCGCGCGGCGATGCGCGTCTGCCGTGTGAACATGGATTTCATGATGCCCCCGAAATGCCCCCGAAATGCCCCCGAAAGGTCGACCGTTGCGCGGCCATCCTATCGCAGCCAGGGTCCTGTCCGCCAGAACCGATATGCCCGGAAGCAGGGGGCGGCGCCCCGGCGCCGATCGACGCCGAACGCCCAGTCAGAACGCCCGGTCAGAACGCCCGGTCAGAGGGCCCGGTGACAGGCGCGCAAAGCGCGCGGCGTCGGGTGCCGGAACATCCGCCCGCTGCACACAATCGTGCGACATAGGCGCGCGCGGGATTGGCCTGTCCGGGATTTGGCCATAGTGTCCCCTTCATGATTACGGAACTCGGACATTTCGCGCTGATCCTGGCGCTGGGCGTGGCCATCGTACAGATGGTCGTGCCTCTCATCGGTGCGTGGAAGGGCTGGGCCGGCTGGATGGCCCTGGCCGTTCCGGCGGCCGGCCTGCAATTCGCCTTCATCGCGGCGTCGTTCGCGGCGCTCACCTGGGCCTTCGTCACCGACGATTTTTCGTTGCGCCTGGTCTGGGCCAATTCGCACACGCTGCAGCCGATGCTGTACAAATTCTCCGGCGTCTGGGGCAACCACGAAGGCTCGATGCTGCTGTGGGTGCTGATCGTGTCGCTGTTCGGCGCGATGGCGGCCTGGTTCGGCGGCGGACTGCCGCCGAAGCTGAAGGCACGGGTGCTCGCGGTGCAGGCCTCCATCGGCGTGGCCTTCCTGTTCTTCATCATCTTCACATCGAATCCCTTCGTGCGGCTCGCCTTCCCGCCCTTCGACGGACAGGACCTCAACCCGCTCCTGCAGGACCCCGGCCTCGCCTTCCACCCGCCGTTCCTCTACCTCGGCTATGTCGGCCTCTCGATGGCCTTCTCCTTTGCCGTTGCCGCCCTCATCGAGGGCAAGATCGACGCCGCCTGGGCGCGCTGGGTGCGGCCCTGGACGCTGGCGGCCTGGGTGTTCCTCACCATCGGCATCGGGCTCGGCTCCTGGTGGGCCTATTACGAGCTCGGCTGGGGCGGTTTCTGGTTCTGGGATCCGGTGGAAAACGCCTCCTTCATGCCCTGGCTCTTCGCGGCCGCGCTGCTCCATTCGGCCATCGTCGTCGAGAAGCGCGAGGCGCTGAAATCCTGGACCATCCTGCTGGCCATCCTTGCCTTCGGCTTCTCGCTGATCGGCACCTTCCTGGTCCGTTCCGGCATCATCACCAGCGTGCACGCCTTTGCCACGGATCCGGCCCGCGGCGTATTCATCCTGTTCATCCTCGCCGGCTTCACCGGCGGCGCGCTCACCCTGTTCGCGGCGCGGGCGCAGGCGATGGAGGCCAAGGGGGTGTTCGGCATGGTCAGCCGCGAAAGCGCGCTGGTGCTCAACAACATCCTGCTCGCGGTCTCGGCCTTCGTGGTCTTCATCGGCACCGTCTGGCCGCTGGTGGCGGAGATGCTGTTCGACCGCAAGCTCTCGGTGGGCGCGCCCTTCTTCGAAGCGGCCTTCACCCCGTTCATGGTGGTGCTCGCCGTGATCCTGCCAATCGGCGCGATGCTGCCGTGGAAACGCGCCCGGATCGCCCGGGCGGTCAGGCCGCTGATCCCTGCCGCGATCCTCGCGGTGCTGGTCGCGCTCCTTGCCTGGACGCTGCAGAGCGGCAAGACGATCCTGGGGCCGGTGGGCTTCCTGCTCGGAACCTGGCTCGTGGCGGGCGCGGCCGTTGATCTGATCTCGCGCACCGGACGCGGCGCGCTCGCGGGCCGGCTCGGGCGGCTCCGCCGCCTGCCGCGCGCCGACTGGGGCAAATTCACCGCGCATACCGGCTTCGGCATCGCGGTCGCCGGGATCGCCGGGCTCATGGCCTGGCAGAGCGAGGACATCCGCGTCGCCCAGGTCGGCGAGACCTTCGAGGTCTCGGGCTACGAGATCACGCTCACAGATGTGTCACGGGCACCGGGACCCAACTACGTGAGCACGATTGGGCACATGGATGTGCGCAAGGACGGCAAGCTGATCGCCGCGCTTGAGCCCGAAAAACGGGTCTACCCGGTGCAGGCGATGCCGACCACCGAGGCGGCGATCGCCAACGGGTTCTGGCGTGACATCTACCTGGTGATCGGCGATCCGCAGGCCGGTGGCGGCTGGGCGGTGCGGACCTTCATCAAGCCCTTCGCCAACTGGATATGGAGCGGCGTGATCATCATGGGGATCGGCGGGCTCCTGAGCCTCTCCGATCGGCGCTACCGGGTGGCCGCGGGTGCGACCCGGGCCCAGATCGCCCCCGGCGGAGTGCCGGCGGAATGAAACATCGGCTCTTCGCACCGCTCGCCGCGGCGTTCATCGCCCTGTCGGCGCTCGTTCCGGGTGCCGGGCTCGCGGTCAATCCCGACGAGGTGCTCGCCGACCCCGCGCTCGAGGCTCGCGCCCGCGACATCTCGGCCGGGTTGCGCTGCGTCGTCTGCCGGGGCGAGAACATCGACGAGTCGAACGCGGGCATCGCCCGCGATCTGCGCCTGTTGGTCCGCGAACGCCTCGTGGCCGGCGACAGCAACGAGGAAGTGGTCGATTTCGTGGTCGACCGCTACGGCGAATACGTGCTGATGAAGCCGACCACGGGCGGGGTTAACATGCTGCTGTGGGGCGCGGGGCCGATCCTGTTCCTCATCGCTGCCGCGGGCGCGGCCTTCTACCTGCGCCGCCGCGCGACCACACCGGAACCCGGCGCGGCGCTGAGCGACGCGGAAAAAACGCGGCTCGACGAACTCATGCGGGGCTGAGACCGGCCCCGGTCCGCCTCGCGCACCCGGCCCGCCTCGCGCGCCCGGTCAGGAAAACAATCCGGACGCGGGCACAATCCGTGCTATCCTGCCCGTCTGGACGTGCAGGCCGGATCTTCCCCGCACCCTGCGGCCGACCGGACCTGTGTGTCCTCTTCAGGGAGGAATTCATGCCGAGGTTCATTTTTTCCGCGTGTTACACGTCCGATGCGATCAAGGGCATGTTGGCCAATCCAAGCGACCGCGAGGCCGCGACCCGCGCTATTGTCGAGGCAGCGGGGGGCAAGCTGGTCGATTACTACATCACCACCGGCCAGAAGGATTTCCTCATGGTCGTCGACATCGACGAGGTGAAGGATCTGATGGCAGGGATCATGGTCGCCGGAGCCTCCGGCGCGATCACCAACCCCGAGACGATCCGCGCCTTCAGCAGTGCCGAATTCAACGACATGCAAAAGCGCGCGCAGGGGCTCGCGGCCTCCTACAAGGCGCCCGGCAGCTAGGGCGCAGACCGGGACCGGGCGACCGGGTCGCAAGGGGGCGGGGCCGGGTCTCCCGCGCGTCCGCCCCCGGCCCACCGCCCGGGCGTCGCGTCTTTCCATCCCCAGGCCGCGCGGCTAGTCTCCCGCCTGGATCAGCCGGTGGGAGGCGCGCATGGACTATTACACGATCACCCTCGAGATCGAGGCGGGGATGGCGGTTCTGACCCTGAACCGGCCGGAAAAGATGAACGCGCTCAACTCCAGGATGCGTGCCGAGATGGCCGATGCGATCCGCCGTGCGGGCCAGGCGGCGCGGGTCGTCGTCCTCACCGGGGCAGGGCGGGCGTTCTGCTCGGGCCAGGACCTCGGCGACCGGGCGAACGCGGAGAACATCGATCTCGAACGCACGCTGCGCGACGAATACGAACCGCTCCTGCGGGCGATCATCGGCTGCCCGGTGCCGGTGATCGCCGCCGTCAACGGCGCCGCTGCCGGGGCAGGGGCCAACATCGCCCTTGCGGCCGACGTGGTGATCGCCGCCCATTCGGCCTATTTCCTGCAGGCCTTCAGCCGCATCGGCCTGGTGCCCGACGCGGGCGGCACCTTTATCCTGCCGCGCGCCATGGGCCTGCCCAAGGCGATCGGGGCGGCGCTGTTCGCCGAAAAGATCACCGCTGAACAGGCCGACGACTGGGGGATGATCTGGGAAGCGGTGCCGGACATCGGGTTCGAGGCGCACTGGCGCGCCCGGGCCCGCCACCTCGCCGACGGGCCGACGCTTGCGTATCAGGGGATCAAGGACATGATGCGCGCCTCGCTGTCTTCGAGCTTCGAAGACCAGTTCGCGCTCGAAGCCCGGACCCAGGGCAGGTGCGGCCGCTCGCGGGATTTCAAAGAAGGCGTGCTGGCCTTCCTCGAAAAACGCGCGCCGAAATTCGAGGGGCGCTGAGGCCGGTCACGGGCGTCCGGGCAAGGGGTGTGCGAGGTTTGTGCGAGCTCGCACGGGGTGCCAACACTTCGATATTATTACCGATAGCGCTAACAACATTTCGCGCGGGCGAGGTCGCGCGGAGCGCGTCTTTCAGTCCTTCCGATAGACCGACACATGCATCCCCGCGTCTGCGTCGAACGGCTCGCGCGCCCAGCCGCCCCAGCGCTCGATCCGGCGCAAACCGGCGAGCCGGGCCATGAGGTCGATCTCCGCCGGCCAGGCGTAGCGCATCGGCAAGGGCACGAGACGCAGGCCCCCGGCCTCGATCCGCACCCGCTGCATGTCGATGCGCTGAGCGACCGGGTCATGGGTCGCGGCCTCGATCCAGACCCGGTCCATGTCGAGCCGGTTGACCTTGATCCGCTGGTGCCCGGAGAACCCCGAGAGATCCGGCACAAAGGTTTCGACCAGGAACAGCCCGCCGGGCCGCAGATGCCGCGCCACGGCGGCGAAACAGCCGATCTGCGCCTCCTGGGTCGTGAGGTTGAAGAGCGTGTTGAAGACCAGGAAGGCGTGATCGAAACGGCGGCCGAGGTCGAAATCGGCCATGTCGGCCACAGAGGTCTCGATCTCCGCGCCGCCGGGCTTGGCGCGCAGGAGATCCAGCATTTCGGGCGACCCGTCGAACCCGGTCAGCGCGAACCCGCGCGCCGCGAGCGGCAGGGCGATCCGGCCGGTGCCGATGGCCAGTTCCAGCACCTCGCGCCCGCCATCGAAGAGCTCGGCCAGCAGGGCGACCGAAGCCTCGGTCGTGCCGGGATCGTGCAGGGTGTCGTATTCGTCTGCGTTGAGCGCGCCGAAGCTTGCCGCGTCGAAACCCTGCATGGCTCAGACGTCCCAGGGCTGGCGCGAATCCTCGAAGACGTCGCGGCCCGGCGTGTAGAGCGCGGGGTCGTCGAGCGCGCCGGGGTAGACGAAGACCAGATCCGGCGCCCGCGTGGTGGTCTTAAGCAGCGGCGATCCGCAGTCGGCGCAGAAGTGAAACCCGAGCGTGCTGCCTGAAGCCGCGGTGGATTCAAAGGTCCTGATCGGTCCGGTTCGGGTCAGCGCCGCCCGGTCTACCGCCATCTGCGGCAGGTGGCCGCCGCCCGAGACATGCTGGCAGTCGCGGCAGAAACACTGGATCGCGAATTTCGGGTCGCCCGAGAAGGCGAAGCGCGACGCGCCGCAGAGGCAGCCGCCGGAATATGTGCCAGAGTGCGTATCGGTCATCGCGGATCCTCTCGGAGCGGTTTCGGGAAAGCCTGCGCGAGGATCGGCCGCGGGGCAAGCCCCGGTTGCCGGGCCCACGGAAAAGGGCCGCCCCGAAGGACGGCCCTGCATTTCGGTCGGGTTCAGCGTCGCCGGCTATCAGCGGTCTTCGACGTCGACGTAGTCGCGGAAGGCTTCGCCGGTGTAGAGCTGGCGCGGGCGGCCGATCTTCTGGGACGGATCCGACAGCATTTCCTTCCACTGCGAGATCCAGCCGACGGTGCGCGACAGCGCGAAGATCGGGGTGAACAT
>JAGRMP010000456.1:0-303 GCA_020441225.1 Maritimibacter sp.
TGATGTTGATGGTCACCGCGCAGCGGCCGTCACCCATGACGTCGTGGATGTCGGCGGTGCGCTGTACCGCGGCCTGGTTCGACAGCTCGCCCATCATCACGTAGGCGTTGACCTCGGTTTTGCCCTCGGCCGCCCAGTTGTCGCACAGCGCGATGGTTTCCTGGGTGCCCGAGTCGACCTCGTTGGAACCGACGAAGGTCTGGGTCTCGGGCAGCGTGTCGAGGTTGATCGGCTGACGGTTGACGTAAACCAGCGGCACGCCGGCGGAAGCGGCGGCATCGCTCATCGCCTGGGTGGCCGAGG
>JAGRMP010000456.1:318-10085 GCA_020441225.1 Maritimibacter sp.
ATGATCGCATCGACGCCCGAGGCGACGAAGTTGTTGATCTGGTCGAGCTGCTTGGCCACATCGTTCTGGGCGTCTTCGATCTGGACGTCGATCCCGTCCATGCCGTCGGCGAGTTCCTGGATGCCGTTGCGCAGCACGGTCAGGAAGTTGTCGTCGAACAGCGCCATGCTTACGCCAACGGTCTCGGACATCGCGGCCGAGCCCATCAGCGAAGCGAACAGGGTCGCAGCAACAAAAGTCTTTTTCATGGGTTGGTTTCCTCCCTTGGTGGTGTCCGGCGCACCGTTCCTTAGCCGGAGCTCCCGCTTGCGCGGAAGCGTTCACGGGGCACGTCAGGCAGCTCTCGCCTGCACCTGTGACTCGATGAATTCGAACGATCTTTTGATTTCGCCATAGGGGTCGGCGAGTCCTTGCGTCTCGGGCGAGAAGCATTCGTAGGAGAACACCCCGTCATAGCCCTGGGCCAGGAGGTCACGGATCTGCACGACATTGCCGAGCCGGTCCCGCGCGTCGATCAGCACCCGGTGGGCGTCTTGCATCTCTTCGACGGCTACGTCGGGGTCGACCACGCCCGAAATATGCACGATCCCGGTCAGAACCGGGTAATAGGCGCCACCGCCCGCGAGCGTGTGGTGGAACGTGTCGTGGACGATCCTGTAGCGGTCCTGCGCCCCCAACGCTTCGAGGGTACCGACAAGTTCGGACTTGTGGCGCAGCGACGAGACCGGGAAGCCGAGCGGCTCGACCAGCGCGACCATGTCGGCCTCTTCCAGCATCGGCAGCACTTCCTTGAGCGCCAGCCGCAGCTTCGCCTGGCGTTCGCCCTCGCCGGTCTGGGTGCCGTCGTTGCGCGGGATGAGGCTGATCGTCTCCGCCCCGGCGGCCTTGGCGATGGCAATGAGGTCGCGCACCGCCTGCGCCACTTCGGGCGACCAGCTGTTGAACGGGTAGACCTGGCTCAGACCGACGAGCCGGAGCTCCTTCGAGCGCGCCAGCGCCCCGGCGGCTGCCGGATCCATCCCGTCGAACAGGGGCCGGTCGATGTCGTTGCGGACTTCGACACCGACACAGCCGAGCTTCACCGCCAGATCGAGGAAATCTTCATAGCCCAGATTGGGCGTGGTCATGTGGTTCAAGGCCCACTTCATCGCAATCCTCCCGGTCTCCGCGGCACCGTCTTTTCGCGGTCTGCGGATGCGCTGGAACTTGGCGCAGGAGCTTCGATTCGGTCAATCCGAACCCATCACGAATCTCTCACCCGGGATGGAAGCGGGCGTATATATTGATGATAGAATAATATCAAACGATGGATTCGGCGATATAGAGTCGCGGTTCGAGGAAATGCTGTCCCGGGGCGTTGCCCGGGCCCCGGCGCCGCGCATTCACCATGTAATCGACCAGCGTATCGCAAAGTTCGCCGAGCGGGGTCGAGATCACCATGGTCACGTATTGGTCGGTCAGCCCGGCGCGGCTGTCGGAGATCAGCTCGTTGACCACCAGCCGGATCTTGCCCGGGTTGCGCGCCTCGCGCAGCGCCGCGATCGCCCCCTCCATGCCACCACCCGCGCAATAGATCCCGGCAAGGTCCGGGTGGCGGTACAGCAGATCGAGCGTCGCCTCGTAGGTCACCTGCCGGGTTTCGAGGTTGACCAGCGTGTCGAGCACTGTGAACTCCGGCGCGGACTCGCGGAAATAGGAGCGGAACCCGGTCTCGCGCAGCTCGTGCCCGTGCCAGCGGTTGCCACCGACAAAGACCGCGACCTTGCCCGCGCGGCGCGTGGTCATGGCAATCATCGAGGCGGCAATTCGCCCTACTTTCATATTGTTAAGCCCAACGTAGTTCTCGCGCACGCCTTGTGCGAAATCGTTGAGCAGCGCGTAGCAGGGCACGCCGTTGCCCTTGAGATGTTCCACCGCCGCATTGACCGCGTGGTGGTTGACTGCCGAGCTCGCAAGCGCGTCGACCCGGTCGCCGAGCTCCAGCATCAGCGCAGAGAAATCGCCCGGGTTCTGGCTCGGAGAGAACCGGATCGTCGCCCGGCCGCGGATGTCGCGCCGGGCCGCGACGGCGCGTTCGATCTCGCGCGCGAAGTTCTGGTAGAACTCCTGCTTCTCCTTGTGCAAGACGAAGCCGAAACGCATCTCGGGGATCTCGACCGAGAGCCGGTTCTCGATCAGCCCCTTGGCGTGGTAGCCGATCCGGTGCGCCGCCTCAGCCACCTTGCGGGCGGTTTCGGCCCGCACCTTGGAGCGGCCGTTGAGCACCCGGTCGACCGTCGCCACGCCGACCCCCGCCTCCCGGGCCAGGTCCGCCATCGTCGGTCGCCGCGCCATCGATCACTCCTGATAGATTTTCATCTCCTCGATCGATGCAGAATGATGGATTACGGGCGGATTGCAAGCCCTCTCCGGTCCGGTCGGCCGGGGCGCGCGCCCGCGCTCCCCGAGCCGGGCGCACCACCCTCGGGCGGGTCTAGCGGTACTCGACCCAGACCGCCCCGGCATCGGCCGAACGCACGCAGTTTTCGACGAACCGCACCCCCGCCACGCCCGCATGCACATCCGGGTACCACATCGCGCCCACCCGTCCCGGGTCGCGGTCGTCATGCGCCTCCATCGCCTGGGCGAACCGGGCGTAGAGGTTGGACCAGGCCTCGAACAGCCCTTCCGGGTGCCCGGCGCCGATCCGGTCTTCGGCCTGCGCCGCCGGATCGAGATAGGGCATGCCGCGTTCGAGCACCTGCGGCGGTTCGCCCTGCACCTCGAAGCGGAGCTGGTTGGGATGTTCGTCCCACCATTCGACCGAAGCCCGCTCGCCCACGATCCGCACTTTCTGGCTGTGCATCGACCCGGCATTCACCGCCGAGACCCAGAGCGAGCCGAAAGCGCCGCCCTCATATTCGATCATCACCTGGGCGTTGTCCTCGAGCGGCGCTCGCCCCTCGACGAAGCTCTGGCGCGCGCAGAGCAGCCGGTTGATCCTGAGCTCCGGCGCCATCACCTCGGCGATGTAGAGCGGGTGCGTCGCCAGATCGCCCAGCACGTAGGACGGCCCGGCAAAGGCCGGGTCGACCCGCCATTTCACGCCCGGCGAATTCTGCTCGACCGGGGCGGAATGGAAGCCGTGGGCAAACTGCATGTTCACCAGCCGGATCTTGCCCAGCGCGCCCGCGGCGATCATCTGGCGCGCCTGTTCGATCATCTGGTGGCCGGAGTAACCGTAGGCGACGCCGACGACCCGGTTCTGGTCCCGTGCCAGCGCCGCAAGCTCTTCGGCCTCGGCGGTGGTGAAGGTGAGCGGCTTTTCGCAGACCACGTGCAGCCCGTGTTCGAGCGCCGCCTTGGTGATCGCGTAATGAGTATTGTTCGGCGTCGCGATGGTCACGGCGCGAATGCCGTCCGCGCGCTGCGCCTCGGCGGCGAACATCGCGCTGTAATCGCTGTAGCACCGGACGATGTCGAGCCCGAGATCCTCGCCGAAGGCCGCGCCCCGGTCGGGGTCGATGTCGAAGGCGCCTGCCAGCAGGGTGAAATAGCCATCGCGCTGCGCCGCGGAGCGGTGGACATAGCCGATCTGGCTGCCCTTGCCGCCGCCCACCATGCCCCAGCGGATCGCTGCCTTGGTCTTGCGGTCGCCCATGATCATCCCAGGTCCTCCAACCCATCGCTGAAGCCGACGGACTTCAGGTAATCCCTTGATTTCTTGACGTCTTCGAGCGATCCGGCAGCATTGCGCGGGTCGCGTTCCTGTTCGACGGTGATGTAACCGGCGTAGCCCCTGGCCGTGAGCAGCGCCTTGATGCCGGTGTAGTCGATCACCCCGTCGCCGATCGGGCACATCACCCCTTCGGCGCAGGCATCGAAGAACCGGATCCTCTCGCCCATGATCCGGTCGTAGACCGCCTGGTCGATATCCTTGAAATGGATGTAGTCGATCCGGTCCCAGTATGTTTCGAGCGTCGCCACCGGATCCATCCTGGAATACTGCGCATGCCCGGTGTCGATGCAGAGCCCGGCGACATCGGCGGGAATGTCCGCGACCAGCCGGGCAATCTCGTCTTCGAATTCGATGTATCCGCCGGCATGGGGGTGGACCACGGCCCGCACGCCGAAGTCGGCGGCGGTGGTGGCGATGGCACGGATGTTGTCCATCATCGCCTGCCAGTCCGCGTCGGAGAGCCGCGGCGCCCGGTCGGGGTGTCCGGCGGCGAAATCGCGCTCGTCATGGCCCCAGTCCATCACCGTGAGATAGGGCGCCTTGTAATGCTGCCCGGGGTAGACCGGCGGCTCAGGCAGCCGGGTGATGAGCCCGCAGATGTCGCGGGTCTGCGCCACCAGCGCGGCGCGGTCTTCGGGGTCGACCAGATCGTTGAAGATCGTGCCCGCGACGATGTAGAGACGGTTTTTCCCAAGTTCCCGGGCCACCGTTTCGACATCGAGCGGCAGATAGCCATAGGGCCCGAGCTCGAGCCCGCCGTAGCCGGCCCGGCCCGCCTCCTCGAGCACCAACCGCCAGTCGGGCAGGTGCGGATTGCGCACGTCATCGACACCCCAGCAGGCCGGGGCCGTCGTCACCACCATCGACATTGAACGCTCCTCCACGAAGCCGCGCACGGGACACAAAGGGGCGCGCGGCCACAGATCAGGAGTACTTGACAGCCCCAGTGCCACAAAGCGAGATTTTGAGGGGAACCCCTCAAATCGGAGCGCGCCATGGCCGGCAAGGTCACCCTGTCCGAAATCGCCGCCGCCGCCGGTGTGTCGCTGGCGACGGCGGACCGGGTCATCAATGGCCGCGGCGGCGTGTCTGCCCCGCGCGAGGAACGGGTGCTGCGCGCCGCCCGCGCACTCGGGTTCCACCAGCGCGCGCTGCATCCGCCACGGCAGCTCAAGCGCGTCGCGGTATTGATCCAGCCGCCGGGGAACCCGTTCCACGCCGAGCTTGCCGCCGCCCTGCCCCTGCTGCGCCCGGCGTTCCAGGATCTGAACATCCTGCTACAGATCCAGCATATCGATCCGAACACGCCCGCGCGCATCGCCGACCGGATCCGGGGCGCCGCGGACGCGCATGACGGGATCATCGTCAGCGGGCCCGACACGCCCGAGGTCGCGGGCGCGCTCAGCGACGCGGCTGCACGCATCCCTGTCGTGACCCTCGCGACCGATATCGCCGACTGCGGGCGCGCCGCCTATGTGGGCCCGGACGATCTGCGCGCGGGCCGGGTCGCGGGCGACCTGATCGGCCGGTTCCTCGGCCCCGGCCCCGGCGAGATCGCGATGATCGCGGGCCGGCTCAACATCACCGGTCAGCGCGCCCGGGCGACCGGCCTCGCCGAGGTGCTGGCGGAGCATCACCCCAACTTGCGGCTGGTGCGGATCGCCGAGATCGGCGAGGCGACGGACGAATCCGCGGGTGCGGTCGCCGCAGCGCTGGCGGCCCATCCGGAGCTGCGGGCGATCTATCACAGCACCACCGGCGCAACGCCGCTGGTCGAGGCACTGGAGGCGCGCGGCCGCAAACGGGATGTGGTCGTGGTCACCCATGAGCTGACCCCGGGGCGGCGGCGGCTCCTGCGCGCGCGCCGGCTCGACGCGATCATCGACCAGAACCCGCACCGCGAGATGCGGCTGGCGGTCGAGACCATGGCGCGCCTGTTGGGCCGCCTCGACGGCGAAGCCGGGTCGATCGCGACCGAGATCAGCATCTACACGCCGGAAAACGCCTGATCCGCGTTACGGGTAGGCGGGTTTCAGCCCGGCGAGCACGGCGCGTGTCGCAGCGACGAGCGGCGCGTGGGTCTCGCCGAGGATCTGCAGCCGGTCGAACCGGTTGGGGTCGGCGTTCACCGCCGCACGCAGGGCCTGCCCGAAGGCCAAACGCAGCTCGGTGCCGATATTGTACTTGCAGATCGCCGAACCGCGCGCCAGCGCCCTGCGCTGTGCGGGCGGCACGCCCGAGCCGCCGTGGATCACCAGGGGGACGTCGGTCACCGCCTCGATGGCGCGGATGCGGGCTTCGTCCAACCCCGCCCCCGCCTCCGTCTGCAGATGCACGTTTCCCACGGATACGGCCATCGCGTCCACCCCGGTCTCGCGGGCGAAGCGCGCGGCCTCCTCCGGGTCGGTGCCCTGAGACGCGACCCCGTCCGCATAGCCGACGAAGCCGATCTCGCCTTCACAGGAGAGCCCCGCGGCATGGGCCATCTCCGCCACCCGCGCGGTCCGGGCGATGTTGTCGGCGAGCGGCAGGCGGGAGCCGTCGAACATCACCGAGGTGAAGCCTGCGTCAACGGCGGCGCGGCACTCATCGATGTCGCGTCCGTGGTCGAGCTGCACCACCACCGGGACGGACGCCACTTCGGCCAGATGCCGCAGCATCGCCCCCAGCACCGGGAGCGGCGTGTAGGCGCGACACCCCGGCCCCGCCATCAGGATCACCGGCACCTGTTCCGCCTCGGCCGCCTCGACATAGGCGCGCATGTCCTCCCAGCCCTGCGTCACCAGACCGGCGACCGCATAGCCGCCTGCGAGCGCCGGCTGCAGAACCTCGGACAGCGTCGCGAGGGTCATTTGAACTTCGCGATCATGTCCTTGATCCCCGGGATCGTCTCGATCTGGTCGGCGTGGCTCGGCTGGAAATACTGCACCAGCGGGCGCTGGCTGAGCCCGCCCAGAATGGTGAAGTAATACATCTCGTAGCCCGGCAGCACTGCGCAGGGGTGATAGCCCTTGTCGATGCAGATCGTGGAGCCGTCGACGATGTGATAGGCGTCGCCCGGCTTGCCGTCCTCGCGCTGGAGCATCTGCAGCCCCGAGCCATGCTTGGGCCGGAAGCGGAAATTGTAGGTCTCGTCGTGGCGGGTCTCAATCGGGAGCCGGTCGGTGTCGTGTTTATGCGACGGAAAGCCCGACCAGCCGCCCGCGCCCACGGTGTAGAGCTCGCTGACCAGCAGCCGCCCCACCTTGTCCGCCTGTTTCTGGCCGAGGATGTGCTTGATCTTGCGGTGGGTCTTGGTGTCGTCGGAGCCGTATTGGACAAAGTCGTGCTCGCGCACGTCGAAGGGCTCGAGCACCTTGTCATAGGCCGCCCCGGCGACGAAGATCTCGGCGTTGTCCGAGGCGCAGACCATCGTCGCCTTGGCCCCCACCGGCACGTAGACCCCCTGCGGCTCGCCGTCCCAGACGTCGACCCCGCGCCCGCCGAGCGCGTCGAAGCGCAGGCCCTCGATCTCGACATCCACGGTGCCGGTCGCGGGCACGATGCAGGTTTCGTAGCCGGGCACCTGGTAGGTGAACGCCTCGCCGGCCTTGAGTTTCACGATGTTGAAATAGTTGAGCGGCACCGTGGGGTTGCCGGCGTCAACGATGGGGCGGTTCTGGTTGTCGTAGGGCGCGATATGCATGTCGGTCCTTTCAGGGCGCGGTCGGGCCCGGATGGGTGGTCAGGAAGGCGTCAAGCTCGGCGGGGCCAGGCATGGCGGGCGCACAGCCGGGCTTGGCGACGACGATGGCGGCGCAGGCGGAGCCGCGCAGGAGCGCGTCTTCGAGCGGACGGCCCGCGGCGAGCGAGGCGAGTAGGCCAGCAAGGAAACTGTCGCCCGCACCGGTGGGTTTCAGCGCCGTGACGGGAAAGACGCCGGTGGCGATCTCTTCGCGCCCCGCGAAGGTGATCGCCCCCTCGGGCCCGCGCTTGTAGATGACGATGTCGGCGGTCCCGGCGAGGGTACGGGCGCGGGCGAGCCCCTGCCCCGGCGCCCCGGCCATGAAGTCGAACTCCTCGTCATTGCCGACGATCACGTCCGCGAACCCGGCGGCGCGGGTCAGCACCTCGGAAGCGACCTCGACCGAGGGCCAGGAATAGGGCCGGTAATCCACGTCGAAGATGACCGTGAGCCCCGCCGCCCGTGCCCGTTCCAACGCCGTGAAGGCCGCCGTCCGCGAGGGCTCGGCGGCGAAGACCGTGCCGGTGGTGACCAGCGCGCCGAACCGGGCGTAATCCACCGCCTCGACATCCGCGACGGACATCGCGAAATCGGCGGCGTTGTTGCGGTAGATCACCGAGCTGTGGCCTTCGACCCGGGCGTCGACGACCGCGAGCGAGGTCCGTTCCTCGCCCTTGACCCTGCGCACATGGCGCCGGTCGATCCCATAGGCGTCGAGCTGGTTGAGGCAGTAACGCCCCACCGCGTCGTCGGAAACGCAGGTGACCAGCGCCGCCTCGCAGCCGAGCTTGACCAGACCGGCGGCGATATTGGCGCTGGAGCCGCCCATCGAAACCATCATGCCGGTCGCCTCCGGCGTGGCCACGCCGATGGGTTCGGCGGTCAGGTCCATCCCCACCCGCCCCAGCACAACGAAGCGCTTGGATGCGATCCCGTCGAGGCTCATCACACCCCCCGGCGCTGCCGCACCCGGCCCGCTTCCCAGTCTTCATGGGCCTTGCGAACGCTCTCCTTGCCGGTCACCTCCGGCGTGCCGATCTCCCACCAGGCGTGGCCCTCGTCGGTCCAGCCGATGCGCGGATCGACCGGCATGACGATCACATAGGTCCGCTCCGCCGCCTTCGCCCGCTCCAGCGCCTCGGCGAGCTCGGCCGGGTTCGCGACGTTTTCCGCCTCCGCCCCCATGGCCCGGGCATGCGCCGCGAAGTCGACCGCGAAGGGCTCGGGGATGGTCGGGCAATCCTCGAACAGGGTGTTGAAACTGTCGTTGCCGGTGTTGCCCTGCAGCTTGTTGATGACCGCGTGACCGCCGTTGTCGAGCACCAGAACGATCAGCTTTTTCCGTGTCAGAACAGAGGAAAATATGTCGGAGTTCAACATGAGATAGGAGCCGTCGCCGACGAAGCTGAAGACCTCCTGCCCGGGTTCCATCTGTTCCTGCGCGATCCGCGCGCCCCAGGCCCCGGCGATCTCGTAGCCCATGCAGGAATAGCCGAATTCCACGTCGACCGTGCCCGGCGAGAGCGTGCGCCAGTTGGCGGTGATCTCGGCCGGCAGCCCGCCCGCGGCGGCGACGATCCGGTCGCGCGGATCGCAGGCGGCGTTGACCACGCCGATGGCCTGGGCGTAGGAATTGGGCCGGTTGTCGCCATGCGCCACGTTGGCCGCGACATAGGCGTCCCAGTCCCGCCGCTGCGCCTGCGCGAAGGCCACCCAGTCGGCGGGCGCGCGGCTCTCGCCCAGCGCCGCGCCGAGCTGGCCGAGCGCGAGCTTCGCGTCGCCCACCACGGTCAGCGACCGGTGCTTGGCGGCGTCCTGCCGTCCGACATTGAGACCGATGATCCGCGCCGAAGGGGCAAAGGCGGTCCAGGCCCCGGTGGTGAAATCCTGCAGCCGCGTGCCGACGGCCAGGATCACGTCGGCCCGCTCCGCGATGGCGTTGGCGCTGTTCGACCCGGTGATGCCGATCGGACCGATGTTGAGCGGGTGGGTCGCCGTCAGGTTGGCCCGCCCGGCGATGGTCTCGACCACGGGGATGTCATGCGCCTCGGCAAAAGCGGTGAGCTCGGCCACTGCCTTGGAATATTGCACCCCGCCGCCCGCGATGATCATCGGCCGCTCGGCCCCCTTGAGCGCAGCGGCGGCGGCGGCAATCTCGGCCTCGTCGGCGGCCTGCCGGCGGATGCGGTGGACCTGCTTGTCGAAGAAGGCTTCCGGGTAGTCCCAGGCCCAGCCCTGCACGTCCTGCGGCAGGGCGAGGAAGGCAGGCCCGCAATCGGCCGGATCGAGCATCGTCGCTACGGCGGCGGGCAGCGCGTGGAGCAC
>JAGRMP010000457.1:0-2115 GCA_020441225.1 Maritimibacter sp.
CGAGCTTGCGCGCCTTGGCCTCGATGCGCGGGTCGGTGGTGTAGACCCCGTCGACATCGGTGTAGATATCGCAGCGCTCGGCCTCGAAGGCGGCGGCGAAGGCGACGGCGGTGGTGTCGGAGCCGCCGCGGCCCAGGGTGGTGATCCGCCCGTCGGGCGCGATGCCCTGAAAGCCCGCGACCACGGCGACCTGCATGCCCTCGGCGAACTTGGCGAGGATGTTGTCGGGCGGGATCGCCTCGATCCGGGCGGCCGAATGCACGCCGGTGGTCTGCACCGGCACCTGCCAGCCCTGCCAGCTGCGCGCGGGGATGTCCATTTCCTGCAGGCGCAGCGCCATCAGCCCGGCGGTGACGTTCTCGCCCGAGCTGACCACGGCGTCGTATTCGCGCGCGTCGTAGAGCGGCGAGGTCTCCTCGACCCAGCCGACCAGCTCGTTGGTCTTGCCCGACATGGCCGAGACGATAACGATCACGTCATAGCCGTTGGCGACCTCGCGGGCCACGCGCTTCGAGGCCCGGGCGATCCGGTCGAGGGTGGCGACGGAGGTGCCGCCGAACTTCATCACGAGAATGGGCATGGGCTGAGCGATGTCCCGGTGGATCAGGTTGCCGGTTTCTAGGCCCGGTCATGCAAAAGGGCAAGGGGACAAGGGGGGGTGGCGGGGGCGCGACGGACAGAAAATCCGGCCAGGGCGGCAGGCGCCGCGCTGGCCGGGAAGGGGAACGAAATGCCTGTATGAAAGCCTGTCCGGATCGCTCCGGGCTGTGCACCTGGCCCTCATTCAGCTGCCTATGATCCACATTTGCGCCGCTTTGAAGCGGACGCATGGCGCGATTTGGGAAAGAATGCGGCATTTATTCCGGGACCGTCGCGAATTTCGGAACAGTGGCGCGAGGCGGCGCGCGGGGTCCGGCGGGCCGGGACGTCCTGCGGGGGGGCTTGGCCATGGCATCGCCTGCGGCGGGCGGCGACGCGATCGGGGGGCGAGCCGGCGCGTGGGCGGGTCGACCGGCGGGGCGGCCGATTGACGGTTGCGGCTTCCGTCGGGCGGAGCCTCCCGCCCGCGGCGGAGCCCGTCAGTTGACCTTGCGGGTCGGCAGGAAGGGGAGCGGCGCGACCGGCACGCCCTCTTCGATCAACGCCTTGGCGTCGGCGGGCTTCGCCTCGCCGTAGATCGGCCGTTCGGGCGTGTCGCCGGCGTGCATCGCCCGGGCTTCGGACGCGAATTCCAGCCCGACGTAATCCGCTTCCGCCTCGACCCGGGCCTTGAACGCGGCAAGGGCGCGTTCTCGCTCGGTCTCGGGGGCGAAGGGGGCGGGGGCGAAGCGGGCGGGGGCGTCGGCGGGGGGCTGCGCCCCCGGTGCGGGTGCGTGCTCCGCCTTGGCGCGGGCGGGGCGGACCTGCGGGGTCATCAGGCTCTTCGAGATCTTGACCGAGCCGCATTCCGGGCAGGCGAGCCCGCCGGAGATCGACAGCGCATCGAAGGCCCCGCCATCGCGGAACCAGCTGTCGAAACGGTGCCCCTCCGGGCATTGCAGGGTGTAGCGGATCATCCGTTGGGTCCTCTCCCCAAGTATGGGGGCGCGCCGGGCGCGGCGCAATGGCGGCGTGTGGGGGGCAGTTCTTGCCGAGCGGGGCCGGGTGGCGCCCGGGTCAGCGCAGGGCGCGCGGGTTGAAATGCCGGATGATCTGGCGCAGCTCGGGTTCGGCGACCATGTTCGCGGCTTTCTTGGCCGAAAACCAGCGCCGCTTTCGGTCGGCCTTTTCGGGCCAGTCCGAGAGCAGGCGTTTCACCCGGATCGGGAACACCGCGACGACGATAGGAAAATCGTCCGCATCGTCCATCTGCTTGAGATAGCCGTAAAAGCCGATGACCTGGTGCGAGAGCTTGCCCTCGACACCGGCTTCCTCGAAAGCCTCGGTGGCCGCGGCCTCGGCAGGCGTCGCCCCGTCCATCGGCCAGCCCTTGGGGATGATCCAGCGACCGGTGTCGCGCGAGGTGACGAGCAGGATCTCGAGCTTGTGGTCGGCCAGCCGCCAGGGCAGGGCGCCGAACTGGGTCCGGACGTCGCGCTTACCCGAGCCTGCGAGCCGGATCGGCCGTTGATTTGC
>JAGRMP010000457.1:2167-2422 GCA_020441225.1 Maritimibacter sp.
ACCGGGCGCCTGCACGATCTTTGGAAGTCGCTGTTTGAATTTGACCTCTCATATAGCCCCTGCAGGTGGCGTTTTGAAGGAAAACCGTGGGTCTTTCGGGGGATCAGAGGGGCGGACGGGCGAAAACGCACATGAAAAGGACGGGCCGCGGGCAGAGCGGGCGTGGCACGGACGGGCTCTGGACGGGGCGCAGTCGGGGCGCGGTCAGGCGCGCGCCGGGGGCGCAGTCCGGGCGCGGTCGGGGCGCGGTCGGGG
>JAGRMP010000458.1 GCA_020441225.1 Maritimibacter sp.
CAGTTGGTGGTGCAGGACGCGTTCGAGACCACGAGGTCTTCGGCGGTCAACGTGTCATGGTTGACGCCATAGACGATGGTCTTGTCGGCGCCTGCCGAAGGGGCCGAAACGAGCACCCGCGAGGAGCCGTTCTCGAGGTGGATGGCCGCCTTGTCGCGGGCGGTGAAGATGCCGGTGCATTCGGCGACGATGTCGACATCGGCCCAGGGCAAATCGTCGGGGTTGCGGATCGCGGTCACTTCGATCGGGCCGGAGCCGGCATCGATCGTGTTGCCCTTGACCTTCACTTCGTTCGGGAACTTGCCGTGCACGCTGTCCCACTGGAGCAGGTGGGCGTTGGTCTCGACCGGGCCGAGGTCGTTGATGGCGACCACTTCGACATCCTTGCGGCCCGATTCCTCGAGCGCCCGCAGGACGTTGCGCCCAATCCGTCCGAAACCGTTGATTGCGACCTTGACCGTCATGTTCTGCATCCTTGTGTAGCTAATGGCCCGGGAAATACCGAACCGGATTTCGCGCCGCCATAATTGCGAGCGACGCCCGATAGTCAAGCCAAAGACCCTGCATGACCGATATGCGCCCGGACAGGGGTCTGAGGCCGGAGATTTCACCGCCAGAAGGCGATCCATTCGATGAACTCGAGCCCCTTTCGCCCGAGGAAGACCGGCAGCGTTCCACCGAAGGCAAGCGCGTCGACAGCAAAGGCGCCGACAACGACAAGTGCGAGCCCGATGGCGATCCGGTTGGTCATGCGCCCTTGTCCCGCAGAGGTCGGCGGGGGGCAAGGAAAATCCGCCCGCCCCCCCGCGCAGGGCCGGCGGTCCTGTCCCGGCGCGGGACACGGTGCCGGTGTCAGTCGCGCACCCGGTCGCGGTCGCGGTGGACCAGCCAGAAGGCGGCGGCAGAACACAGCGCAACACCGAGCAGCAGCGCGCGCGGGGTGCCGTCGAAGGCGAGCCCGACCGGCACCGAGATCGCGACGGCGAGGGCCGTGGAAAGCGCGCCCACCACCGCCGAGGCGGTGCCCGCGATATGGCCGAGCGGTTCCATTGCCAGCGCGGTGATATTGCCGAAGGTCATCCCGTTCATGAAGAACAGCGTCACCGACCAGACGATGAACAGCGCGAGTTGGGTGTCCACCGGCAGCGCGTCGATCAGCCCCCAGTGCCAGGCCGACCACAGGGCGGTGGCGATCACCGCCTGGGTGCCGAAGGCGAGCCGGGCGAGCGGGCGCATCCCGAACCGCATCACCACCCGCGCGTTGATGAAGCCGGAGATGCCGGACAGGAGCGCGATGGCGGCGAAATAGACCGGGAAGCGCGCGCCCGCGCCGAGCGTGTCGGCGAACACCTGTTGCGCCGAGTTGATGTAGGCCATGAGCTGGCCGAAGGCGAGCGAGGCGACGATCAGGTACCGCAGCGCGACCGGTGTGCGCAGCACCTCCCAGGCGGCGGCAAAGACCGGGCCGAGGCGAAAGACCCGGCGGCGCTCGGGGGCAAGGGTCTCGGGCTGACGCAGGAGAAACCAGCTCAACACCATCGCCCCGAGGCCGAAATAGACCGTGAACAGACCCCGCCAGCCGCTGGTCAGATGGACGATCCACTGGCCGATCAACGGCGCGAGGGCCGGAATGACCACGAAGAAGGTGAAGACCTGCGAACCGATCCGCGCCTGTTCACGGCCGGAATAGAGATCGCGCATCAGCGCCTGGCTGACGATCCGGCTCGACGCCGCGCCCAGCCCCTGGACGAAGCGGAACACGAGGAGCGCGTCGAGGCTGGTCGCCATCCGCGCCGCCAATGCCCCGGCGATGAACAGCCCGATCCCCAGCGTCAGCGCCGGACGGCGGCCGAAACTGTCGGAGAAGGGGCCGATGAAGATCTGACCGATCCCGGTCCCGAAGACGAAGGCCGAGATCGCGAGCTGGGCGCGCGAGGGCACGCCGGGGCTGAACTCGGCCGCCAGGTCGGGGAGGGCGGGCATGATCGAATCGATACTGAAGGCCATCAGCGACATCAGCGCGGCAAGCAGCATCACCAGTTCTACTTTGGGAAGCGGGCGAGTCGGGGCATTGGGTGACATCAAACAGGATCCTTTCGCGCCGTGTCATGCCGGTTTTCCGTGGGAGTTTCCAGCGCGTCGCGCCCGCCGATGCGGCGCCCGCAGCGCCAAGCGCCCGATCCCGGCGCTCGGGCCTCCGCTCGGGCCTGCACTCGGGCCCGCACTGGGGCCGGCGCACAGGTCGCCGGGCAGATCGCCGGGCAGGTCGCCATTCGGGCGGATGTCGGGAAAGGGCCGACGGCGCGGTCGGGCCCGCCGGGTGTCGGCACCGGCTCAAACCGGCCGCATCCGCGCCGCGGAACTGGCCGTGCCGGCGCCGGGCCGGGGCGCGCGCCGGACCCGCGGGTCGGCTTTCGGCAGACCGGGCAGCCCGCAAGCCTGTCAGCAGGCCGGGCCCTCTTCGGGATCGGCGTCCCACAGGTCCTGCACCGGCTTCGCCGCCGAAAGCTCGTCGATGACACTGAGCCACAAGGCGACCGGCTGGGCGCCCGGAACCACGTGGCGCCCGGCGATCAGGAAAGTGGGCACGGCACGGATGCCCCTCTCGCGGGCATCGGCGTCGCGGGCGCGGATGTCGTCGGCATCGGCGTCGGAGGCCAGCAGGCGTGCGACCACCGCCCCGTCCATGCCGCAGGCGGCGGCGATCTGCGACAGCACGACCGAATCGCCGATGTCGCGTCCCTCGACGAAATACGCCTTGAACAGGGCCGAAACGACGGCGGTCTGACGCCCTTCGATCCCGGCCCAGTGAATGAGCCGGTGAGCGTCGACCGTCGACGGCGTGCGCTTGATCGCGTCGAGTTTCATGGTCAGGCCGGATTTCTCGGCCTCGTCCGCGACCGGAAGATAGGCTGCCACCGCACCGTCCCGGCCGCCGAACTTGGCCTCGAGATAGGCGCGCCGGTCCATGCCGCCGGGCGGCATCTCGGGGTTCAGCATGAACGGGTGCCACTCGATCCGGAATGGATGATCGGGGCGCGCCTCAAGCGCCCGCCCCAGCCTGGACTTGCCGATGTAACACCAGGGGCAGATCGGATCGGAAAAGATGTGCAGCGCAATCATGACGCAGGGTAACCTCTTTCGGCGATTTGCGGAAGTGGGCGTTGGCCTACCTTGCGGCGCGGCGTATATGACGGTCATGACCGATGTACCCCCTGCCGAACCGAGCCTGATCCAGCTCGCCCGCGAAAGCGGCCATGCCGCCCCGGACCCGCAGCCGCTCGATCTCGGCGCACGGGTCCGTTCCCTGCGCAAGGCCCGCGGGCTGACGCTCGAACAGGCGGCGAGCCAGGCGGGGCTGGCGCGCTCGACGCTGTCGAAGATCGAGAACGGCCAGATGAGCCCGACCTTCGAAGCGCTGAAAAAACTCGCGACCGGGCTGGAGATCTCGGTGCCGCAGCTGTTCACGCCGGCCAAGGACGCCCGGGTTTCGGGCCGGATGGCGGTGACGCGCGACGGCGAGGGCGAGGCGCACCCGACGGCGACCTATGAACATGAATTGCTCGCGGGCAAGCTCATCAAGAAGGCGATGCTGCCCTACCGGGCACGGGTGCGGGCGCGGTCGTTCGAGGAATTCGACGGCTGGGTGCGGCACGACGGCGAGGAGTTTCTCTACGTGCTCACCGGGGCGATCCGGCTGCTCACCGAATTCTACGAACCGATCGAAATGCGCCGGGGCGACAGCGCCTATTACGACGCCTCGATGGGGCATAACGTGATTTCCATCAGCCAGGAAGACGCAACCATCCTCTGGGTGACCTCGCTCTGAACGGCGCCGTGGGCGCGGCCCGGGCAGCGACGACCGGGGCGGCTGCCGGGACTACGGCTGCCATGGGGACAGCGCGCGGGCTGCGGGCATGCCGGGGCTCGGCCCGGTCACCCCGGGGGGGCAAAGGGGTCCGGGGGCGGCCAAGGATGGGGCGGAGATACCGGATCCGAACGCCGGGCTTGCCGCGGACCGCAAACGGCGGTTGAGCGTCGCCCCCGGACCGGCAGAGGTCTCTCAGGACCAAGGACGGGCGCGACGCTTCCCTTCAGAACCCGTCTTCGTCATTATCGAGATCGCCCGCGCCCGGAGCGGCGATCAACGGTGTCATCCGTCGGACCCCCGACCCCCTTGCCGCAGATGGCGCGCCCCGTCCTGCCGGTTCCGCCGCGCTTCGTGCTCCTGCGCGAGGATCCCCATGATCCAGTCGTCCTCCCAGGCGCCGTCGATGAAGGCCGCCTCGCGCCCCGCACCGCATTGCGCGCCCCGGTTCGCGCACCGCATTTCGCCCATGGGCGGTCGGTTTCAGGGTGCGCCGGCGATTTTTGACTGCTATGGGGCGTCCATGATCGATGCGTTTAAAAATTCCTGGGCGCTCTTGTTCGGCGTATTGCTCCTGATGCTGGGGAACGGCATCCAGGGCACGCTGCTCGGCCTGCGCGGCGAGATCGAAGGATTTTCCACCTTCGAGATGTCGCTGATCATGGCGGGCTATTTCGTCGGTTTCCTGGGCGGCAGCCGGATGACGCCCTGGCTGATCCGTCGGGTCGGCCACGTCCGGGTCTTCGCCGCGCTCGCAAGCTTCGTCTCGGCGGTGTTGATCCTCTATCCCGTCATCGTCGATCCCATCGCCTGGGCCCTGTTCCGCGTGGTCTTCGGTTTCGCTTTTTCCGGCGTCTATGTAACCGCCGAAAGCTGGCTCAACCACCAGTCCACCAACGAGACCCGCGGCCAGACCCTGTCGCTTTACCTGGTGGTGCAGACCGTCGGCATCATCGCCGCCCAGGGGCTGGTGCTGACTGCCGATCCGGGCGGGTTCGTCCTGTTCATCCTGCCCTCGGTGCTGGTCTCGCTCTCGTTTGCGCCGATCCTTCTGTCGGTCACGCCCACGCCCGCCTTCGGCACGACCCGGCGGATGTCGCTCGGCCAGCTCTACAAGATTTCGCCCCTGGGTGTGGCCGGCATGATGATCATGGGGCTCCTGTTCTCGGCGCAGTTCGGCATGGCCGCGGTCTACGGCACGCGCGCCGGGCTGAGCGTGAGCCAGATCTCGCTCTTCATCGCGATGTTCTATGTTGGCGGCATGCTGCTGCAATTCCCGATTGGCTGGGTCTCCGACCGGATGGACCGGCGCCGGCTGATCGTCGCCGCCGCCGGTGTCGGCGCGCTCGGGGCGCTGATCCCGGTCGTGTTCTCCGGCTTCGCGGCGCTGCTGGTCGCGGCCTTCTTCATCGGCGGCATGTCGAACCCGCTCTATGCGCTGCTGATCGCCTATACCAACGACTTCCTCGAAGGCGACGACATGCCCGCCGCCTCGTCGGGGCTGATGTTCCTTAACGGGCTCGGGGCGATCGCCGGGCCGGTCGCCACCGGCTGGATGCTCGAAGGGATCGGGCCGAACGGGTTTTTCGTCTACCTCGCCCTCGCCTTCGCGGCGCTGCTCGCCTACGGCATCTGGCGAATGACGCGCCGGCCGTCGCCCTCCGTCGACGAGACCCATTCCTATACTCCGGTATCGCCCTCGGCCTCGCCGGTGGCGATGGACCTGGCGCAGGAGCTCTATGTCGAGGCGGTTGCGGAGGCTGCGGAAGCAGCGGTGGCGGAAGATGCCCAAAATTCGGGCGAAATTGAATCCACTGTGTCGCGAACATCAACAGTCCGTTGAGCCGGCCGCAACTTTCACAAAATCGTTTGCCAGAATGTGTAACTTTTGTAACGCTTCGACTCATTCCCCCCGCGGAAACAGGCAGGGGACGGAGATCGGCACGGGGCTCGGTACGGGGAACGGTAAGGGGATCAGGCGGATGATCAAACCGGAAGAGGTGTTGGCATTCTGGCTCGACGAGGTCGGGCCGGAGGGCTGGTATGGCGGCGGCGAGGAGCTTGACGAGAAGATCCGCGCCAAGTTCGGCATGGCGTGGCAGAATGCCTGCGCCGGCGCCTATTCGCTCTGGCTCACCTATCCCTCCGGCGTGCTTGCCTACCTGATCCTGATGGACCAGTTCCCGCGCAACATGTTCCGCGGCGACAAACGCGCCTATTCCACCGATGTGGCGGCGCTGGCGGCGGCGAAATGCGCGATCGACAAGGGTTGGGACATGCGCATCGACGAGCCGGCGCGGCAGTTCTTCTACCTGCCGCTGATGCATTCCGAAAGCCAGACCGACCAGGACCGCTGCGTCCGGCTGATGCTCACGCGCATGCCCGAGACCGGCGAACAGAACCTGGTCCACGCCAAGGCGCATCGCGAGGTGATCCGGCGGTTCGGCCGGTTCCCGTACCGCAACCAGGCCCTCGACCGCGAGTCGACCTCGCATGAGCGCGAGTTCGACCAGTCCGGCGGCTA